>NZ_SNUR01000004.1 GCF_012027595.1 Thermococcus sp. Bubb.Bath
GCATACCTAACACCCGGAAGGGCGAACGGGTTGAACTTAACGGTTCCACTTGAATTGACGAGACCGGTCTGCGGGTCACCAACGAGGTTGAGGTCGAGAGCCCACCAAACGGCAATGCTCTTTATCAGGCTGACTGAATCACCGTACTGCTGGACAACGCTCTGGAGCTGGTTGTAGGGAGTCTCGTACCAGTAGAAGGCGTAGTCACCCTTAGCAACTGCCAGAAGGGCAGTCTGAGCGTTGCTGGTACCGTAAACATCAATCTCCTTCCAGTACGGGTCCCATGGAAGCGGCTGGCCATTGATCTTGTCGGTGGCAAAACCAATCCTCGTGTTGTTGGCGCGCTTGAGGACGACGGTGAGGCCCTTCGGATCGTAACTGTACACGTAGTACGGACCGTCACTTATGAGAATGTTCTTGTAGTTGTCAACCCACTTGATGACGTCGTTGTAACCTTCTTTGGCCATGTTAACGGTTATACCAGCCTGGTCCTCAGTGACACCCCACTTCTGGAGGTATGTGTTAATTCCGCTGTTATTGCTAAGCCAGATGGGTATTGGGTTGTTGAGGAGCTTCTGAGCCTCAGCCTTAAAGAGCTGGGCCTGCGTGGGGCTGATCATATCGAGCTGGTAGTCGACACCAGTGGAGGTGCTCCACGAGAACGTCTTGCCGTTAACGCCGTGGGCAACGGCTTCGCTCATGACGTTGTAGGTCTCCCATGGGAAGGCCGGCTGCTCCATGAAGTTTCCAACGGCGGTGCTCCAATAGTCGTATGGGACATAGAAATCCTGGTAGATGGTGTATTCGATGTAATCGTTAGTGACCTTGTCAACCTTAAGACCCTTAACGAGGGAGAGAACGCCCTGGTAGTTGTTGGCCCAAGCCTGGTCGTAGTACGGGTCGTTTTTGCTGTCTTGGTATGCCCACTCCCAGGTCATGGCGTAGTCGAAGAGGTAGTCGGCTAGGGTTATGGGCTGTCCATCCACCCACTGGCCAAGGCCGCACTTCCAGGTAACGGCACTCGCAGCCTTCTTACCAGCGTAGGGGTCAATCCACTTCTTCTGGGTTCCGTTCCAGATTATGGCATCGTCCGGAACGGTGACGTTGGTTGCAACGTTAACGAGCTGGCACTTGTAGTTGTGGTAGTGTGCATCTGGACCCACAACGTATGCCGGGTCATGAAGGAAGTACCAGATGCGGACAACGTAGACGTCGGTCATTCCACTGGGTGATGGATTGAAGACACCCATGAAGAGAGAGTTCTGGGACGCGAGCTGAACGATCTTAAGAACGTCGCCCTGCGGCTCCGCTGCACTTGCTGGTTTTGACACTACAAAAACACTAAACACCATCAAACCCATTATAAACAAACTGAAAACCTTCTTGTTCATATTCCACTGCCTCCTTTCAGTTTTGGCATGTCTGCCTTTCACAGGCCATGGCAGCATTAGTTTATACATTCAATCCCTTTTAAGGATTACGATAATCAGAGGGGCTATCACCGGGAGGGGCAAAAAATTTTAACGTCAATTAACGAAATGGGGAGCGTTGCTAGCCGGAAAATTTGAAGGAAAATTTTTTATTGATATGAAACAAAGGTCGTGCGGGCTTCAATGCACGAGCTCGTGATAAGAGGAAGGTTCCTAACATCCGAAGGGGTCTTTTGGAGGAGTCTCGGGATAGACCGGGGCGGGATAACAGAGATTTCAAAGGGTGAGCTTCCGGGAGAGAGGGTAATAGCACCTCAAAAGGAGGCCTTGATACTTCCGGGATTGATAGACACCCACGTTCACCTCAGGGACTTCCTCCAAAAGGAGAAGGAAACCGTTGAGAGCGGAACAAAGGCAGCCGTCCACGGGGGGATAACAGCAGTCTTTGACATGCCCAACACGAACCCACCCGTTATGGACAAGAGGACGTTTGAGAGAAGGCTGGAACTCCTAAAGAAACATTCCCACTCGGATTATGCCGTGGGGTTCCTAGTGGCAGGAAACTGCGGGGAAGCGGCTTCCGTCGATGCAGATTTCTACAAGATATTCATGGGGTCTTCCACGGGGGGAATATTCTCAGAAGACTTTGAGGCGGATTACTCATGCGCACCCGGCCCCGTGAGCGTTCATGCAGAAGACGCGGAGATTATAAGGGATAACCCGAAAAGACCGCCTCAAGCAGAGATAACGGCAATAAAACGCGCGGTAGAGGTCGCCAAAAAGATTAGGAAGCGCCTTAACATCTGCCACGTATCAACTGGCGAAGGGCTGGAAGAGATACTACAGGCAAAGCTGCCCTGGGTCTCGTTTGAGGCCACACCCCACCACCTCCTCCTGACCAGGAGAGACTACGAGAGAAATCCATACCTGAAGGTCTATCCTCCCTTGAGGGGAAATGAGGATAGAATGGCCCTCTGGAGGCACTTTAAAGAGATTCCAATTATAGCCAGTGACCACGCACCCCACACTCCAGAGGACAAGGAAAACGGCGCTGCTGGGATCCCTGGCCTGGAGACGGAGGTGGCCCTTCTACTGGACGGGGCATCGAGAGGCCTTCTAGAGTACACCGACATCGTGGAGAAGATGCACGACAACCCAATCAGGGCGTTTGGGATAAATGGAAGGAATTTCGAGGTGGGTGGAGAGGCCACGTTCACCGTAGTAGACCCCAAGATGGAATGGGTTGTTAAACCGGAGGAGTTTTATACAAAAGCCAAGTGGAGCCCCTGGGAGGGCAAAAAGCTGCGTGGGAAGGTTGTGATGACAATAATCCGTGGAGAAATCGTAATGGAGGAGGATGAAGTTCTGGAAAAGCCGGGAGGGGTGAGATTGAATGTTAACGGTAACGAGGATAAAAGAAGCCTTTGATGTAGCGCACAACGTTAAGGCCTTCCGACTCAACAGAAAGTTTGAGTTTACTCCAGGACAGTTCGTGATGGCGTGGATTCCCGGAGCTGGAGAAAAGCCATTCAGCCTGGCGGATGAGGACATGCTCGTGGTGAAGAAAGTCGGACCGTTCACGTCAAAGCTCTTTGAGCTTGGAACGGGGGACAGGCTCTGGATACGGGGACCGTACGGTAGAGGTTTTGAGCCAAAAGGGGAGAGAATCGCGCTCGTGGCTGGAGGGATAGGCATCCCCCCACTTTACGCTCTCACCAAACGGTGGAACAAAAAATTCAAGAGGATCACCTTAATCTACGGGGCCAAACGGAGGGAGGAACTTGTCCTCATAGACGTGGAGAAATACGTTGACGAACTCATAACGACCACGGACGACGGCTCTTCCGGGACGAAAGGGTTCCCCACGGATGTCTTGAGGGAGAGAAAAGACGAGTTCGACTTGGTCTACGCCTGTGGCCCGGAGCCCATGCTGCTGAAGGTTCTGGGGATAATGAATTACAGCCGCGTTCAGGTCTCGATGGAGAGGCGCATGAAGTGCGGAATTGGTGTCTGCGGGAGCTGCAATCTCGGGAAGTACCTGGTCTGCCGGGACGGACCGGTGTTTAAAGGAGATGAACTTAGAGAAGTCTTCGAAAACCCGAAGGTTTAAATCGATTAAATGGTTATAAAGATGTTAGGGGAAAGCCATGGGCCGCGAGGAGGTTGTTGTCGATAGAGAGGGCATGAGGGAGGACCTTCTCGGATGGAACATAAAAGAAGTGACAAAGCTCGCATTATCCTATGACTCAGCGTTCCAAATTTTAGTGGAACTATTGGAAGATAAGAACCCAATGGTCAGGGCAAACGCCCTCCAAGTAATAAAGGAGATGATAGGGTCCGGAACTCTCACACCCAAGAGAACGTCGATGGTGATAGACAAAATAATCAAACTTACAAAAGACGACAGCGAGAGGGTAGCCCTAAAGGCGCTTGAGGTCCTAAACAGCCTCCTTGAACGAGGGGAACTGAGGGAGGAGGAGTACGACAAAGTTACAGAGGCGTTGATGGATATAGTCAAGAGAGGTATGCCCATACTAAGTGAGTACGCCTCGGAGGGTCTTGGGAAAACTGGAGCAAGCGTGCTGAGGATAGCTAGAAAACTTATAGGGTGGCTGTTCAACCTCATCAGGTCATCCGAGGACCGGCAGGTCCAGAGCGCCGCGATATCGGCACTAGCTGAGATGGCTCACAGGACGGAGGACAGGAAGATATTCAATGAGATAGTCGATAAAACTGCGGACCTGCTCGAACACACAGACCCATACGTTCAGGAACGCGCACTCCTCGCCCTCGACAGAATGAGCACCAGAGCAGATATGATGACAAAGAGAAACAGGCTGAAGGTATTAAAAAAGGTCAAGGAAGTTCAAGGAAACATCAAACTGGCCTCCAAAGCCAACCTCCTCCTGGAGAAGCTGGAGAAGCTTGAAGGGGAAGAGCTCACTGAGAAAGTGGAAGTAAGGAAAAAACTTGAGGTAAGCGAGTACGGACCGGATGATGTTGAAAGGCTTCTGGATGCTGGAAGGGCAGATATAGTGGCCGAGATGGCAAAGCTTGACCCGATGGTGATGTCTCAAATACTGGAGATGCTAAACTCCGAAGACCCAACGAGAAAAATGGACGCCCTCTGGGTGCTTTCAAGGGTGGTGTCCCATCTTACCCCAACAGACGCATACTCGGTGCTCCCAACGCTGGGGGAGCTTTTGAAGAGCAGAAACCCGTGGACGCGAGAAACTGCCGCAGAAACCATGGCAGAGATATACGCCCTCTACCCCGGAACGGCAGGCTTTTTCACTTCACTCCTCGATGTCCTTCTCAAGTCCAACAGGCCGGCAGACGTTGAGGGTGCCCTTGAGTTGATAAGCGCCATACAAAAAAAGATGCCCACTGAGGAGTTCAACAGGGCAATAATAGACGTATTGTCCAAACTGATATCGCGGAAAGAGACGAGGGGTGTTGCCCTCCGTTTTCTAGCCAGAGAATCACAGAGGCTGCTAGAGATGGAACCCGAAACCCTACTTGCTCTAGAGAACACTGTAAAGAGTGTTTATGGGAGGGAAGGCGGGAAATACGACAACATAATAGCGGCGTTAGTTGATGCGATAGATGACATAATCAGGCTGAAAGCTGGAGAAGGGACCGGGAGAGCCCAGTAAACCTTAAGTTTTCAATATTGGGTTCAAAAAATCTTCTTAAATCTCCCCTTCTATTCTCAAGCGGTGGTAACCATGGAGAACGGGGACGTTATAGTTAAATTGAACGAGATTGAGGAGCTATTGGATAAGCTTGGGAAAGAACACCCAAAGGAAATAGCCGCATTCTCAAGGTTCCTGCGCGAGACACTCGACAACAAAGCTTTAACCACGAGGGAGAAGGAGCTCATCGCACTTGCCCTAGGCATCTCGGCTGGCTGTGAGTGGTGCATCTACCTCCACACTCAGAAGGCACTTGAAGCTGGTGCAAAACCGGAGGAGCTTCTCGAGGCGGGGCTGGTGGCGGTTCTCATGGCAGGAGGCCCAGCACTCATGCACCTCATCCCGCTCACGAAGGCTATAGAAGCCTTCAAAAAAGAGCATGGGGAAGGGTGAGTCCTCTTTCATTCTTCCGTGAGCTTCAGGATGGCCTCTGCAAGGTCACCCTTAGCCTCTTCTAGGGCTTTCTTTGCAGCCTCATAGTCAACCCCGGCCTGCTCCATGACGAGCTTTATGTCTTCCTCGGATATCTCCAGAACCTCACGGACTTCCTCGCTTCCGGGGACTATCTGATAGCTCTTCTCGCCCTGTGCGATAATTACGGTTATCGCAGGGTCCTTAAGGACTATCTCCTTGCCCTTCATCCTTATGACGACTTCCTCAACCCCTTCGAGCTCCTCCATCTTGATGCCCATCTGCTTCATGAGCTTCTTCATCTGCCTCGGATTCATTCCCATCATCTCCATCACCTGGGAGGAATTGGAAGGGGATTTTAAAAATGTTGGGAGAAACAAAATTAAGAACTTCATCCAGAGCTCAAACAGCTCTTCCTCCTTCAATCCGACTTTGAAAACTATCAGAACTTATAAGCTCCAGATAAGTATCTTGATGGGGTGAAAATAAATGCCCTTGCCTTCCCCCGATCAACCGGCCCCAACGGATAAAGGCATCTTGCTCGCTGTTCTGGGATTGGCCGCCCTGGCGGTCTTCTTCTGGGCCCTTTCGAAATGGATGGAGGGATATGCAGAGCGGAAGGAGAAAGAGCTCCAGGAGGAAGTAAAGGAACTTGAAGATGAGGGTAAGGTTTACTGATCTCCACATCACTCAAATTTTCCAAAAACCACTTAAATGGAGAAGTCTTAGTTTTTATCATGGGCACCGAAGTGGTTAGACTGGACGAAAACGGCAGGCTGTACCTCCCGGCGTCGCTGCGAAAGAAGTTGAAGGTGAAGGAATTCTACATTGAAGAGAGAAACGGAGAGATAGTTCTCATCCCGGTCAGGAAAAAGATCGAGAAGTACTGGGGCATCGTGAAGGGAGAGAAGCTGAACGCTGAGGAGATTAACAGGGTGATTGAGAAAGAGACAGAAAAGCTCCTGAGGGATGAGCTTTGAAGGTCTACGTGGACATCAACGTGATCTACTACGTCCTGACGGCTAACGATGAGTTCGGCCCGAGGGCAAAGGAATTAATCGAGGGGTACTACGGCAGAATGATAACCTCGGCACTGACCGTCTGGCAGCTCTACATCCTCCTCCGGCGTTCGGGGGCCAAGCTCAGAATAAGCCAAGTTTTGGAGGATTTGGGCGTAAAAGTCGTTGCCCTGACTCCGGAGATTATCAAAATAGCGGAGGAATGTAAGAAGCTCGACTTCGATGACTCCATACACTACGCCACGATGAAGGCACACGGGATTAACGTTATCCTCTCCAACGACAAGGACTTTGACAGAGTTGAAGACGTGAAAAGGCTGTTTTAGGTTCATAGAAAGGTAAGGGAGAAAAGGAAGCCAAAGCTCACTCTTTTTTCTCCTCCGGGAACTTCGAGGTCTCCTCGTTTGCTTTCATGATCTTGGCCCTGTATTCCTCGTACTTCTCCCTCGCCTCTTCCGCCTTCTCATTCTCGCCGAGGTAGTCGTAGGCCTCGGCAACGTGCTTCCACCACATCGGGTCTTCCTCTGCCTCCTCCAGGCAGTACTCGAGGAACTTCCCGTAGGCTTCCCTGGCGAGCTCCTCCATGCCGAGCTTCCTCGCTATGTTGCCGACGTCCTCCCAGAAGACTCCTTCCTCCTGGGCCTCGCCTTTGTAGTACTCTAGGGCCTTCTCCCAGGCTTCCCTCACCTTCTCCTCGTTTCCAAGCTCCTCGTAGAGCTTCGCCACGTCCTCCCAGAACCAGGGCTCCTCCTCGGCGTAGCGCTCCAGAGCCTTGGCGGCCCTCTCCATGTCTCCTGCCTTCTTCCAGTACTCATGGGCCTCCTTGAGGTAGTAGGTGTCCTTCTCCTTCTCGTAGAGCTGCTCATAAATTTCGGCCGCGTTGGAGTACTTACCGGCCTTCTCATAGGCCCAGGCCGCGCTCTCAAGCCAGCCGAGCTTTATGTACATCTCCGCGGCCTTGAGGTAGTCCCCGGCCTTCTCATACTTCCTTGCCGCCTGCTTGTACTTTCCAGCTTTTTCAAGGCTCTTAGCGCTCTTAAAGCGATCGATTAGACCGAGGTCGGGCTCGCTGATGTACCAGATTCCGAAGGCAAAGAGTGCTAGGAAGAAGATAATTATTCCGCCAATGACCCAGAGCCCCTTCCAGACCCAGCTCAGGTAGAGAGCATAGCCGCTTATTGCCGTTAAGACCCCCAGTATAATACCATACTTCCAGCTCTCGGCGTAGAGAGTGAGCGCCGTGAAGAACAGCAAACCGAGTGTAAGCACCAGGAAAGACAGCAGGAGCACGACCCTGAGGAGACCCGTCCAACCCCAGGCCCAGACTATTCCACCCGCTATTCCGAGGAGCACCAGAACGAACGTCAGGATGTAAACTTTGAGTTTGTCCATCTTTTCACCCCCTCAATTTCCAGCAGGAACTCCTTGTAAGACACCTTAGGAGTGTAATTGCCAATACCATTGGACGCTACCACGCGATGGCATGGGACCACTATGGAATACGGATTGCGCATCATAGCACCGCCAACAGCGCGTGGTGAAGTGTTTAAGCGCCGCGCCAGTTCACCGTAGGTTATAACCTCACCTCTTTTAACGGTTTTTGTTAGAACCTCGTAAACCTTCCTCTCAAACGGAGTGAGCCCGTCGAAAGACAGCATTGGGAGGACGTTCACGTTGGGAAGCCTCCCCCTGATGGCGTCAAAGACAGTTTCCGGGAACCTAGAGGCAGCGACGGAAGTATTAAAAGCCACTCCTCTCCTGGATAGGAAGGAGCCAAGGGTGATGACCCTCTCTCGGAGGAACTCGTCCCCCTCCAGAGAGTACGTTACTCCAAGGACTCCCCGCTCATCCCAGAGAACGGCCACCTTAATCTCCCTTCCAGCTATGTGAAAATCCCCTACGCTGAGCATCCTCATCGACAAGACTTTAAAGGGGTTGCCTTTAAACGGTTGTGGTGAGAGGGTGAAGGCAAGAGGTGAGCTGGGACTTTTAACGCTTGGACTCGCACTCATGGCTTACATTGGACTGAGGGTTCCGTGTGAGAAACTGCCCTACTTAGCGCCGTACCTTTTCCTGTCCATCCCCGCGGTCAAGAGGAAAGCACTGCCCTACGGGGCTGCAGCCCTTTTCTCGAGCCTGTTCATTGAATGGAAGCTCACTGGAAGCTACTTGACAGTGGTTGGAATGGCCGCAGCGTTCCTGACGATACCACTGAGGGTAGAGAGGCAGCCCGTGAAATTCTGGGAGCGGGGCCTGAACGTTGTAATCGCGGGGGCAATAGCGTACGTGGGCATTGTTTCGCCTGACTGGGGGATCAAAGTGGGAAGCCTCCTAGCAGCCCTAGCACTCCTCTCCAGCAACAGGGCCTTATCCAGCGGCGGCCTCCTGATGGCGTCGGGGATTCTGATTACCATTCCCCTGGCAAACCTAAGCGATTTAAACCACGACATATTCATGTTCTCTTCAACGGCGATCCTCCTGTACTCACTGCTCCATTTAAGGAAGCTCCTGAGGTGATCACGTGAAGGTTTATGTACTGGGAGCAGGCTCAATAGGCTCCCTCTTCGGGGGTTTACTTGCCAGGGCCGGCCACGATGTAACACTCATTGGGAGAGCAGAGCAGGTTAAGGCCGTAAGGGAAAGGGGACTTCACGTCTTCGGGGTCGAAGAGTTCACAGTTCATCCGAAGGCCACGTTAACGGCACCAGATGAGCCGCCCGACCTCCTCCTTCTCGCGACAAAATCCTACTCCACGAAGAGTGCCCTTGAGTGTGCTAGAGGTTGCATAGGGGAGGACACTTGGATTTTAAGCATCCAGAACGGACTGGGGAACGAAGATGAGGCCCTAAAACTAACAAAAAACGTCATAGGCGGAGTAACCACGAACGGAGCCATGCTCGTGGAGTGGGGCCGGGTACGGTGGGCAGGCAAGGGGATAACGGTGATAGGCCGCTACCCAGAGGGAAAGCACCCCTTTGTTGAGGAAGTGGCGAGAACGTTTACCTCAGCCGGGATTCCAATGACAACGAGCGAGAAAATATCCGGATGGAAGTGGGCGAAGGCGATAGTCAACTCCGTGATAAACGGCTTGGGAACCCTTCTGGAAGTTAAAAACGGCTTTTTAAAAGAGAACCCGTATCTTGAGGGTATATCCGTGAGCATAGCAAGGGAAGGGTGCATCGTGGCGCAGCAGCTCGGGATAGAGTTTGAGATACACCCCCTCGAGCTTCTTTGGGATACCATCGAGAAGACGGCAGAGAACTACAATTCAACCCTCCAGGACATCATGCAGGGCAGGAGAACGGAGGTGGACTATATAAACGGTAAGATAGTGGAGTACGCAAAATCCGTCGGTCTCGATGCCCCGATGAATGAACTCCTCTGGGCAATGATAAAAGCCAAGGAAGATAAAAGTAGAGAAGCAAAAAAGACAACTCGCTGAGAAAAGAGGGGGCAATGATAAAATAGATAAAGTCTGCATTCAAAATAGGTTGGGGGATGAGGATGTCGATATTCGGAGGCAAAGAAAACGACGTTTTTGAGGCCATAGATGACCATCTAGAAGCCGTGAAGGAAACTCTCACAGCCTTCAAGGAGCTCATGATTTCGTACATAAACGAGGACGTTGAGAGGGCAAGAACTTTTGAAAAAGAAGTCAGCCAGCTCGAAACGAAGGCAGACCAGCTGAGGAGGAGCATAGAGCTGATGCTATATGAAGGAGCCTTTTTGCCTGCAAACAGGGGGGACTACGCAAGGCTGAGCGAACTCATCGACCAAGTGGCTGATGCAGCCGAAAGCGCAGCCCATACCATAATCCTTTCCAAGCCAAAGGTACCGCTAGAATTAAAAGAGGAGTTCATAAAGCTCGTCGATACGGGTATTGAGACGTACGAGAAGCTTGTGGAAGCCGTCAAAGCACTGAACAAAGACGTTGACAAAGCAATGGAGCTTGCCAAGGCCGTGGAAGATGCAGAGGAAAAAGCAGACGATGTGGAGTACCACCTAAAGGAGAAGACCTTTGAGAGCGAGACGATAAGCACGTACGCGAAGATAATGTGGAACCAGATTATAACCAAAATCGGCGACATAGCCGATCGCGCCGAGGATGCGTCTGATCAGATTCTGCTCATGTCCGTCAAAAGAAGGGGATGAGGTGATGGAGATGAAGGTTCTCGTTGCAGCACCGCTGCATGAAAAGGCCATTGAGGTTTTGAAAAACGCTGGATTTGAGGTCCTTTATGAGGAATACCCGGACGAGGAAAGGCTTATTGAGCTCGTTGGGGATGTCGATGCCATCATCGTCAGGAGCAAGCCCAAAGTAACCAGAAAAGTCATCGAAGCGGCCCCGGAGCTCAAGGTCATCGGCAGGGCCGGTGTCGGGCTGGACAACATAGACCTAGATGCCGCCAAGGAAAGGGGCATAAAGGTAGTCAACAGCCCCGGCGCCTCAAGCAGGAGCGTTGCCGAGCTGGTGCTCGCTCTCACCTTCAACGTGGCTAGAAAAGTCGCCTTCGCGGACAGGAAGATGAGGGAAGGCGTCTGGGCCAAGAAGCAGTGCATGGGAATTGAACTTGACGGCAAGACGCTCGGTATTGTGGGCTTTGGAAGGATAGGCTACCAGATAGCGAAGATAGCCAAGGCCCTCGGAATGAAGGTTCTCCTCTACGACCCCTATCCAAACGAGGAGAGGGCAAAGGAGGTTGGAGGAACCTTCGTGTCCCTTGAAGACCTCCTCAGGGAGAGCGACGTCGTTACCCTCCATGTCCCGCTCATTGACGCCACGTACCACCTCATCAACGAGGAAAGGCTCAAGCTCATGAAGAAAACGGCCATACTCATCAACGCGGCGAGGGGGGCTGTGGTGGACAACAACGCCCTCGTCAAGGCCCTGCAGGAGGGCTGGATTGCCGGAGCGGGTTTGGATGTCTACGAGGAGGAGCCCCTGCCGAAGGACCACCCGCTCACCAAGCTCGACAACGTCGTCCTCACCCCGCACATAGGAGCCTCAACCGTCGAGGCTCAGATGAGGGCAGGCGTCCAAGTTGCCGAGCAGATAGTCGAGATCCTGAAGGGTTGAGTCCCCTTTTCCTTTTCTCCAAACTTTATCAGCATAGTGGGAAACTTTTAAGGAAAAGTTTGCCAGTATAATAGTGAAGATTGTTGCTCTCCCAATGGCAAACTATTTTAAACCCAGCACGAATTTTTAACAGGTGAGTGTCTATTGGAAGCCCCTGTTGATCCTATTGTTGAGGCCATCAAACTCGCGGTCACGAGGATTCCAGACGATACCGTTTCCGCTCTGAGGCGGGCCTACGAAAGTGAGGAGAGCGAAGTAGCGAGGTTCAACCTCGGCAACATCCTCAAGGCAATCGAGATCGGGAGGAACCGCTCGATACCAGTCTGCCAGGACACCGGGACCATGACATTCTTCGTGAGGGCCGGCGTTGAAAGCCCCCACCTCGGGGAAATCGAGGCCGCCATTCTGCAGGCTGTGAAAAGGGCCACCCTAGAAGTCCCGCTCAGACCGAACTCTGTGGACGTTCTAACTGGCAGAAACTCCGGCGACAACACGGGGAAGGGTGTCCCGATAATCCACTGGGAGCTGACCGGAGGGGACGAGATCGAGATAACCGTCTTCCCCAAGGGCGGGGGAAGCGAGAACTGCTCCGCTTTAGCTATGCTAACCCCAGCTGAAGGCTGGGAGGGCGTGAAGCGCTTCGTCCTTGGGAAGGTTAATGAGTGCGGAGGAAAGCCCTGCCCGCCGGTTATCCTCGGAGTGGGGATTGGCGGAAGTGCAGATCATTCGCTCAAGCTGGCCAAAAAGGCCCTTCTGAGAAGAATCGGCGAGAGGAACCCAGATGGGAGGATAGCCAACCTGGAGGAAGAGCTTCTCAAAGAGGTCAACTCCCTCGGAATAGGGCCCATGGGGATGGGTGGAAAGACCACTGCACTCGACGTTAAAATCGAGGTCGCCCATAGGCACCCGGCGAGTTTTCCGGTTGGTCTGGTCGTCCAGTGCTGGGCCAACAGGAGGGCGTTTCTCAGGATAAAAGCCGACGGGAGGGTCGAGGTTTGGCAGTGAGGCTGAGAGCACCGCTGAGGACGGAAGACGTCCTAAACCTCAGGGCCGGCGAGGTCGTTTACCTCTCCGGGCTCATCTACACGGCCAGGGACTCCGCCCACAGGAAGATTCTCCGGCTGGCAGAAAAGGGGGAGCTCCCGTTTAACCCCAAGGGGGCGGTCATATACCACTGCGGGCCGGTCGTCAGGAGAAAAGAGGAAGACTGGGAGATAGTTTCCGCAGGCCCGACCACGAGCGCGAGGATGAACCCCTACCTCGATGGTATTCTAGGGCTCGGCGTGAGGGGGATAATCGGGAAGGGGGGAATGGCGGTTGAACCTTTCAAAGGTCGCGCCGTTTACCTGGCCTTCACAGGAGGGGCGGGCTCTCTGGCCGCGGAGAGCATAAAGAAGGTGAAGAGCGTTTACTGGCTCGATGAGCTTGGAATTCCAGAGGCGGTCTGGGCCCTCGAAGTGAGGGACTTTCCCCTCCTCGTTGCGATAGACAGCCACGGGGACTCCCTCTACCGGTAGTCCTTCCGCCTCTCGTTCATGGGCTCGATGAAAGCTGAGTAGAACTCCCTCAGCTTCCTCGTGTGCTCCTCGATCCACTCACCGCTCACCCTTCTCCTCGCAACGCCATCGTTTACGGCCGCCTCTGCAACTGCCCTCGCCTCCTTCGGAAACACATCAGGGTGAAGCGGAGAGGGGATTATGTAGTCCTCGCCCAGCTCGTCGTCGCTCACGACCGAGGCTATGGCTTTTGCAGCGGCAAGCTTCATGCCGGACGTTATGTCTCTGGCCTTGACGTCGAGGGCGCCCCTGAAGATTCCTGGAAAGCCGAGCACATTGTTTATCTGGTTCGGGAAGTCGCTTCTTCCTGTGGCAACGACCCTCGCGCCGGCCTTCCTAGCCTCTTCCGGCATTATCTCAGGGATCGGGTTTGCCATCGCAAAGGTTATTGCGTCATCAGCCATCCCTCTGACCATCTCCTTACTCACTATCCCGCCAGCACTCACCCCTATGAAGACGTCGGCCCCTTCCATCGCCTCCTTCAGGCCGCCCTCTATCCCGTGAACGTTGTATTCCGCGATCTCGCGCTTGTAAGGGTTGAGGTCTTCCCTGCCCTCGTGTATTATACCCTTCCTGTCAACGGTGACTATTTCCCCCACACCAACGCTGTGGAGCGTCTTCGCTATCGCTATCCCCGCCGCTCCCGCACCGCTGATGGCAACCTTTATCTCCCTGAATTTCTTGCCGACGAGCTTCAGAGCGTTTATCAGCCCGGCGAGGGTTACGACGACCGTCCCGTGCTGATCATCGTGGAACACGGCTATATCAAGGCTCTCCCTCAGCCTCTCCTCTATCTCAAAGCATCTTGGAGCGGAGATGTCCTCCAAGTTTATCCCGCCGAAGCCGGGACTTATCAGCTCAACAGTCCTGACGATCTCCTCAACATCTTTCGTGTTGATCAGGATGGGGAAGGCGTCCACGCCCGCGAGCGCCTTGAAGAGAACCGCCTTTCCTTCCATAACCGGCATTCCGGCGACCGGCCCTATGTCGCCGAGGCCTAGAATTGCTGAACCGTCTGTAACAACTGCCACGGTGTTCGGTATGACCGTGTACTCGTCTGGATCGGCTCCGTTGGCTATCGCCTTCGAGGGCTCGGCAACGCCAGGGGTGTAGGCGAGGCTCAGGGTTTCTCTGTTAACAGGAACCTTCGATATGACCTCTATCTTCCCGTTGCCGGGGAAGTTGTCCCTGTGAAAGTCGAGAGGGTCCATATCACCACCAGGATTAGTGGCCTTGCAGATGTTAAAAACCCTATCCTTCCACTGGAAAATAAACTTAAATCTGCCCAGGAGTGGACCTTTCGGAACCAAAACTTTTTAAACCTCCCTCGGATTCACTAATACGGGTGCGGGCCGGTAGCTCAGCCTGGTATGAGCGCCGCCCTCGCAAGGCGGAGGCCGCGGGTTCAAATCCCGCCCGGTCCACCATTCAGCCCTTTCTGACGAAAGCGCTGGCGGAAAGTTGTATGCACTTCTAACAAGCCCATTTTTCAAGGGATTACTTACTAATTTACCTGATTTGAGGGATTTCCTCATCGTATAGCGCCCTTCGTACGCTAAAAAGAAAGTTTGAAATCAAGAGTAACGCGAGAGTTTTAAGATTAAACCCCCCATTAAGAATGCCATTCTGGGGAAACTACACTCATTAACCCACACAAATCTAAAAAGAAGGGAACATTTTGGTGAAGCTTTTTCTAAAAGCTTCCTGCGCGACGTTGAAGCGGAGCTTCAACGCACGGGACGATAGTCCCGTTGAGTTTGATCAAGGTTTGTGGCTCCTTGTAAATTGATGGTCTATATGTGATTTTCCACATACACGGGCTAAAAATGAATGAATTCCCTTATCATGACTTGTCAGAAGGAGTTTCTCTCCTTGACGCCCTCCGGGCGTCGATTACAAAGCAAACTCACAGAGAACAAGCCACTGGAAATTGGAATTAAGAATGGAAACAAATTTTCAAGAAAATCACTCCAAAACAGCACTTCTAACAAGAGCCAAGAACTTTTAATTAAACCCAGAAAAGCTACCGTCGTGCGTTGAAGCTTCGCTTCCCAGGAGCGCTGGCAAATGAACTTTGTCATACAAAGTTTAATTAGAAATGCCTTTCCCATAAAACGCGAGAAAATACGGGGCGTCAACTGTGCACTCTTTTTATACTCTTTATAGAGGGGTTTAATTCTAAGAGCAAGCTTTTACGAACTTTTTTGTTCTGGCGTCCGCAGGATGCATTGTGGAGAACAAACGCTTTGGAAGGCAAATGATAAGTAAACTCCTTAAAAATTTGCATTTCAAAAAAAGCACGCTCTTTTTCACTAATTTTTGCGAAGCAAACTGTTTAGGGTGTGGGGCGTAGCCCCCCAGCAACCTTTGCTTGCGCAAAGCTTGACCAAAAAGTAATTACTCTTGAGAATGAGCCGAAGAGAGTTTGTACGTGCTGTTTACTAGGTCAATTTTTAGGGCTTTTCAAGTCAAAAGTGGCGTTTTAACAGATGGGTTTACTCTCTCTTGCGCCCTTCGGGCGCTGTTAAAAGTAAACCTCTCTTAGAAAAAAAGTCTGCTCAAGGAGGAAAGCCTTTGGAATTAATGCACCTGAAAAGCACGTACAAACTTTGATGAAACTTTGCGCAGGCAAAGTTTCTGTGGTGGGCCCGCGGGGATTCGAACCCCGGACCTCCACCTTGTAAGGGTGGCGTCATAACCGTCTAGACCACGGGCCCGCCCGGATGAGAAAAAGATGGGAGGGATATAAAGCTTTCGCTAGACCTCATCCAGAATCTCCTTTGGAGCCCCTGCGAACTCAACCAGGTACTCGGCCTCGACTATGTGGAGCCTTCCGGGGACGATGAGGACGTGAGGTTGCCTCCCGAAGTCTTCCTTGATCATATCCCTGATGTGGCCCGCCCTGAGGGTTGGACTGAGGGAACCCGCCCTTGCGAGGACGACCACGAGCGTCTCGGGTGTGAAGACCTCCTGGCCCTTCATCTCCTCAACCTGTAGCAAGATCTCCATCGCCTCGTTGGCAGTCATGTAGCGGCCCTGGTCGGCCTTTATGTCGAGGAAGAGGAGGGTGTGGAGGCCCCTCTCCTTGTTCTCCCTTATCACATCATAGTGACTAGTCGGAAACCAGTTCTTCTCTGGATATGCAACGGTCGCGCTCTTGCCGAACTTGTAAATCTGAAGCCCGGTAATGGCAACCGCCGAGTAAATACTAGGGGCGTGAATTACGTAGCTCTCAATTCCCGCTTTCTTCGCCCTTATCCTGAGGTCTGCGTGCGTGGTAGCCACCATCGGGTCACCGGCCGTGAGGAAGGCGACCTCCTTGTCCCTCGCCTCGCTCAGCACAATTCTCTCAAAATTCAGCTCGACGTCCTCCCTGCTGAGCCGTTTTATTGGCTTCCCTATAAGTTCCTCGACCTTTTCAATGGTCGTTCCGGCGAGCAGGGAGGTGTAGAACTCCGCAAAAACTTTCTCGCACTTCCTCGCCGTTTCGAGTCCCTTGAGCGTTATGTCCTTCTCATCGTAAAGACCCAGACCTATGAAGTAAATTGCCATCCCCTTCACCGTACGGCGTTAGGGTTGAGGCTTAAAAGATGAACGGTAAAAAGGAGTAGAACAGAACAGAAGACTCAGATTATCAGAGAGACGAGGTCCCTTATCGCCCTCTCCGGGTCCTTGGCCTTGGTGACGCCGCTCGCGAGGAGAACACCTACGCTTCCAAGTTCGAGCGCCTTCTTAACATCCTCGCCTGTGCTTATTCCTGCGCCCGTCAGGACGCCAACGTCCGGGTTTACCTTCTTCACGAGTTCAACGGTGTTGGTGACCACCTCCGGCTGGGCCTTGCTCACTGGAATTCCTGTCCCTATGAGTTCGGGGGGCTCAACCGCAACGTAGTCCGGGCCGAGGGCAGCAACCGCCGCCGAAACCGCCGGGTTGTTGGAGCAGACCATCGTCATAAGTCCGACTTCCTCGGCGCGCCTTATGCTGGCCTCCAGATCCGCGAGGATCATCCTGTTCTCGGAGTGGTTGAGGAGGGTTCCAACGGCCCCGGCCTCCTTAACCGCCTCTGGAAGAACGTGGCCGGTGTGGCTTCCAGGCGTTATCGGGTCTATGTGCTGTGCGAAAACTGGAATCTCAACGCTCTCCGCTATCATCCTAAGGTCAACGAGCTGCGGTGCAACGACGAAGGTTATCCCTGTCTCCTTGGAAACCTTCTCGGCTGCCTTCGCTATCTCAAGGGCCCTCTTTCCGGTGGCCTCGATGTAGGTCTTGAAGTTTATCGCTATTATCGGCTCCTTAAGCTTCCCCATAGGTATCACCGAAAGTGTTAGGATTTTCCGGTTTAAACGTCTTTTCCCGCGAGACCAACACTACCCAGCGTAATCACCTACACAAAAGGGTTAAGTACCGCGGGAGAGGACTTATATGGGGGTTCAGCGATGAACAAGGCTTTACTCATAATGGGCATCATCACGGTAGGCCTGATGATATACGCGATTGAGACCGCGCAGATACCTCCAGCGAGCGTGGATTACCAGGAAGTGTACTACATCAACAACCAGAGCTCCGTTTACGTGGAGAAGGACGGATGGGGCCTCTTTGAGATGAACGTCAAACCGCGCATTAAGGGCTTCGAGCTCAGCCTGGAGTTTCCGAAGAACACAAGCTACCTGGTGGACATCGGGGGTAAAGAGTACAAGGGAACCGGAACCTTCAAAACTACGGTGAGCGGGAGCGAGACAATATACATCCACTTCAAAGTCAGCGACGAACTCCTCAAGGCCCTCTACTACAATGGAGCCACGTCCAAAATGGAGATACACCTTGAGAAGGCCCCGTTCTGGAGGGACCACTACACAATATACCTTATCCCCAGGAAGTCCAAGTGATTTCCTTCAATTTTTTAAAGACTTCCTCCGGGCTCATGAGCACCAGTTTAATCCCCAGTTCTTTTACGTAATCCTCAACCCAGCCAGGTTTTGCTCGGAAATGCGTGACAACCCAAAGCTCCGGAAAGCCCGCCCGATGGGCCTTCACAGCGTCGTAGAGAAGTCTCTGGGGAAACCACTTGAATGATGCCTCAAGCTCAATCGCGAGTAGCTTTTTCTCGCCGTCGAGGATTGCAATGTCTATCCGCGTGCCGTCAGGGGTTCGGTATTCGGGAACGGCCTGAAGGCCAAGCTCTGAAGAAAGCTCTATAATCTGACGGGTTAGGGTTTTCACCTTGATTCTATCACTCTCCAAGCAACAAAGTGGGAAGAGGGAAAAAGGCCTCAACTAAGCCTCTTCTTAACCTCTTCAATCGCTTCCTCCGCTTTGAGCGGGTTCTTTATCCTGCCCTGCGCCAATTCTTTCCTTCC
Source organism: Thermococcus sp. Bubb.Bath (assembly GCF_012027595.1). Classification (NCBI taxonomy): domain Archaea; kingdom Methanobacteriati; phylum Methanobacteriota; class Thermococci; order Thermococcales; family Thermococcaceae; genus Thermococcus; species Thermococcus sp. Bubb.Bath. The sequence continues at coordinate 18,546 of NZ_SNUR01000004.1, forward strand.
TCCGCCGCCACCGCCGGCGACGCTCGTTATCACCTTCGCCAGCTCGCCGGCCTTGAGGTCTATGCCGTCTCCAACAGCCACCACAAAGTGACCCTCCCTCGTAATGAGGACGATGACGCGGTTGTCACTCCTGAGCTTGTTGGCCGCTTCCCTGAGGTCGTCGATGGTTCCTTCCACGACCTTTCCAATGAACTCAACATCGCCAACCTTCTCGACCTTCTCCTGGAGCTCGTAGACGAGTATCTTCGCCAGCTCCTTCCTGAGCTTCTCGACTTCTTTCCTGGCCTCTTTCCACTCGTTGAAGAACCTCTCCGCTGTCTCGGGCACCTTCTCGGGCGGCACGCGGAATACCTCGCTCGTCCTCTTGAGTATCCTCTCCGTCTCCTGCATCCAGTTCACGGCTGCTTCTCCAGCGGCGAAGATAATTCTCTCAACGCCGTCCTGTATCCTCTCGGTCCTGAGTATTTTAATCGGGCCGATTAAACCGGTGTTCGGTAAATGCGTTCCACCGCAGGCCTGGACGTCCCAGTCCTCTATCTTGAGAACCCTGATTACCCTTCCGGGGACGACGCCGCCCTGATACAAGCGGAACCCGTACTTCATCTCAGCCTCAGTCCTCGGGAGCCACTCCCAGGTAACCTTCCTGTTCTCCATGACTGCCCTGTTGGCGAGCCTCTCAATCTCCCTCAGCTCCTCCTCGCTTATGCGCTTGTAGTGGCTGATGTCGAGCCTGGCCCAGTCGGTGTGGAGCTGGCTTCCGGCCTGCCAGACGTGCTTTCCTAAAACGCGGACGAGCGCCCCCATGAGGACGTGCGTTCCCGTGTGGTGGCGCATGTGCTGTATTCTTCTCTCCCAGTTCAGCTTTCCGTGGACGGTGGTGCCTTCCTTAAAGAGCTCCGGCTTCTCCACCTTATGAAGAATGACCTTCCCTATCTTCTGAACGTTTGTAACCGGGATTTCCTCGCCGTCCACTTCCAGAACTCCCGTGTCGTAGGGCTGACCGCCACCCTCGGGGTAGAAGGCCGTCCCGTCAAGGACAACCCAGCCGTCTATGACCTTCAAAACCTTCGCGTCGAACTCCTTCATGAACGGGTCCTCGTAGTAGAGAGTCCTCGTGTTGGGGAGGTCTTTGACGAGCTCAAAGTCCACGACGTACTCAGCGGCCATCTTCTTCTCGGTCTTCTCGGCCTCTTTAGCCACCAAGGTGTAGAAGTTGTCAGGTATCTCGACCTTGACGCCTTCCTTTTCCGCTACTTCCCTGACTATCTCTGGCGTTAGCCCGTGGCTCTCGTAGAACAGTATGAGCTTCTCAAGCGGTATCTCGTTCTTTCCAGCCTTCTTGAGCTTGGTTATCTCGCGCTTAACGAGGTCACTGCCGCGCCTGAGGGTATCCTGGTAGCGCTTCTCCTCGACGTTGATTATGTCGAGGATGACGTCCTCCATCTCTTTGAACTCTGGGTAGGCCGGTGAGAGCTCCTTTATGTGCATGGCGACGATCTGGGCCAGTAATCCGTCTTCATCACCAAGACCAAGCTCCCTCAGGTGTCTTATGCTCTTCCTTATGAGGAGCCTCGCGAGGTAGCCGGCTTTCACGTTGGAGGGGATGACTCCATCTGCCAACATGAAGGTGAGGGTCCTCGTGTGGTCGGCTATCGCGTAGATCAACTCGTAGGGCCTTACCGCCTTCTCAAGCTCCTCGACGGTTATGCCTACCTTACCGGCGACCTGCTCCCTCAGATAGCGGAGGTCGCCCATGTCGTCGATGTCGAACATTCCGGCCAGTCTGGAGTTCTCCATCAGGATGCGCTCGTCTATCCTCTCTATTCCGGCCATCCTCTTGAGCGGCTCGACGACATAGCCGAGAACCGCGTCGTAGGCGGTAGGAGTTCCGTGGCTCATCCAGACGAGCCTCTCCAGACCGTAGCCGGTGTCAACCACGCGCGTCTCCATCGGGACATAAAAGTCGCCCTTTATCTCGACGACCTGGCTCGGGTCGGCGTTCTCTGGAGCTTTCTTGTACTGCATGAAGACGAGCGTCGCCACCTCAAGCCCGCGGTAGAGAACCTCGAAGGCAGGCCCAGCGTTCCCACCGCCGGCCCACGGGTTCTCCTTGAAGGTTATGTCCTCGGCCTTCATACCCAGCTCCTTGGTGAAGAACTCGAAGGCAAGCTCAACGGTCTCGTCCATCCAGTATATTGGCTTGCTCGGATAGTTAAAGGCGTGGTGGGCCATCATCTCGAACATCGTGAAGTGCCTGCCGGTTATTCCGACGTTGTCAATGTCCGTGAACCTTATCGAAGGCTGGCTTATTGTGAGCGGGTTCGCAGGGGGGTCTGCCTCGCCGCTTATGACCCACGGCTGAAAGTCCATGATTGAAGCTCCAACGAGGAGAACGTCATCGCGCCAGCGCGGAAGGACTGGGAAGCGCTTGACCCTACCGTGGCCTTTTCTCTCGAAGAAGCCCAAGAACTTTTCGCGCATCTCGTCAAGGGTGTACTTCTTCGGAATTCCTGGCTTCCCAATGAAGGAGTACTCATCACACGGCGGGTCTCCGCAGGTCTCCCTGTCCGGGTCGAGCGTCCAGAAGAACTTGCCGCACTTGGGGCACTGCTTCCTTATCCACCCCTCTTCTTTAAACATTCTCGTCGTCATGTCCATGCTCATAAATACCACCTCTTTAGCTGAACCTAAAAAGAAGGGGGAGTTAATTAAGGTTTCCGTTCATCATTACCCCGGTGATACGTTGGTATGGACGCTCGAAGGGGTACAAAAAATGGGGAGGAACCCTCGAACTACCAAAAAACCATATAACCAAAAGTAACATTGACTCAGTAAGCTAATGAACCCATGCCAAAGAGGTTGAGCTTCACCTATCTTTCGCTCATGGTAGCTGCGTTTATGGTGGGGCTAGGAAACGTCTGGAAGTTCCCATCGATGGTAATCGAATACGGCCTCAGTGGACTCTTAGTTTATCTGGCCTCGGTCGTTATCATTACGGGTATGCTGGCCGCAGCACTCGAGACCACCAAGAAAAAGGGATATGAGGTTATGGAATACTTTTCCAAGGAATACGGAAAACCTGCCTTCGCCCTGCTGTTTCTGGTGTTTGACGTTCTTCTCATTGGGTACTACTCCATCGTGGGCGGCTGGACCATCAGCTCGATGATTCTCACCAAAATTCCCAACAGTATGGCATGGAACATCAGCATGAGCCTCATATTCCTCCTCCTTATCCTGATAGTCCTCGTCGCCGGGAGGAGGTGGACGATGGACTTCATGGTGGCCTCATTCATCCTGTTCCTGATGGCCATGTCTGCCCTCATATGGGGGATGTACACAGCCACCGGCCGGGCAGCCCTGGCCGATACTATATGGAAGATTCTTGTCTGGAAGGGGGTAACTCCGAGGATGGCGCTGGATATGGCATCCCAGGCGGCGTACTCACTCGGGCTCGGTATGGGCTTCTACCTCGCCCTCGGCGCTATCATGCCGAGGAGGGTCTCAGGGACGGGAGTCGTTGTCGTTGGGGCGCTCATAGACACCCTGATGGCCATAGGCGGGCTCCTCCTCGTGGCGACGCTGATAACGATTGAACCCACCTCAACCGTGAACGGCTCAGAACTCATATTCAAAGACCTCCCAGAAACAATAAGGAGCACCCTGGGCCTCCCCCTGCTCTACGCATTCAACGTCTCCCTCTTCCTTGCGGCGATGACCAGCATGATCCCAATAGGGGAAGTAACCGGAAGGATCACCGGCGAGATTATGGGGGCTCCGAGGGAGGACGGGGTAATCCTATCACTTACCGCAGCGGCCGGAGTTGGGATAGTGGCCGCGATCCTAACCTGGCTCGGGTTCGACCCCGTTGGGATTCTCGATGGGACTGTATCGACCTTCATCCTCTTCGGGGGCATAATAGAGGCGTACGCGGCGGTTAAGTGGAGGGGCCATTTACCAAGCTGGCTCAAGGCATGGGCATGGATCGGGATAGTTACCGCGACCATCCTGGGCCTCTATGCGTTCACGAGCTGGAGTTCCATCCTGTCGCCTGCACTCCTAGTCATGATAGCACTCACAGTGCTACTCTTAAACGAGAGGCTAAGGAGAAGGCTCAACACCACTGGGAAGAGACTACCCAGGGGGCACTACCGCTGAGCTAATTCAGAAATGTCCACATCTTCAAACTCGTCCTCATCAACGATGACGAGCGGCACATTCATCTTCTTCAGAAAGTTGATCATGACCCTCTCCCTGCGCTCCATCATCTCAAGCTTGTGCCTCAAACTCGCGTTCTCAATGGCAAGGCCGTTGGCCTCGTCCACCTTCCTCTGGAGCTGCACCCTGAGTTCGGTTATCTCGTCCTCCAGCTCCCTAACCGATATCTCAAGGCGCTCTATCTCAAGCAGATAATCCCTGCATAGCTTTCTTTTTATCATAACCTCCTCCCCGCCTTGGGTGGCTTCTGAATCTATCTTCATCGTCTCCGATTTTAACGTTTCCCATGTGGAGGGTGCGAACCACCACTGGGTTGACTGAAATAAGGCTCTTCCCTTTCATTTCTTCATTCTCAGCGGCTTTTCAAACAAATAAAAACGGTCAGCCCCACGAATCCTCCTCATCCATCAGGGGGCTCCAGACTCATCATCCCGCCGTAATTGTTTTCAAAACTTTTTAATGGTTATCCTTCAACTTAATTAACAGGAAAAATAAATAGCATAGCCCTATATGGCGTATTCGTGAACGTGATCAGGATAACCCCACCTGAGTTCTTGTGAGTATTAGCCTGTAAGCGGAGAAAAAGGAACCGTTGTCTTTCAGGTCGATCTCTATTTCAAATAGCGAATAAAGCAACCATTGAATAAAAATATAAACATCAATAAATCTTCTCCGGCGGAATTAAAATTGAAGGAATTCTTTTTTGCAGCAATACTGGTCTAAAGTACTCCGATGGCCCCTTTGTTATTGCAATGTTTTCAACAAACGCGTTTTCTTCCAAAATCCCTTGAGCTATAATGACGTAATCGCTAATACTGACCAGGTAAGAATGGAATCTTTCTGGGACTTCATCACTGTTCACGATGAAAATATCCCAGAAGTTGAGTCCTTCTTTTATCAGTTTTTCTCCTACACGCAGACGTGCCATGAGTAAGTCCCTCACGCTCTTTTCCCCAAACTTGTCATATAATGTACTTAGCGTTGCGAGTGCATGTACCACTCTCCTATTCTTCAAGTCATAATCTTGGAGGATTCTCTTATGGACCCGCCCGTATTTCGGGATAATGGTGGTATCATCAACGTCCGTTAGGGGGTACACAAAAGCATAAGGCGGGGATTCCTTGTTGAGTAAGTCAATAACAGCTAAGTTCCCAGCTTCCCCCTCTTTGATGATATCAATTCCTCCAGACTTCATCCTCCGGTAAAACTTTCTAAAGGGGAGTGCAACGTTGGTTATTATGCCAAAGCCTCCTGCATCTATCTCATCTTTCATAAGTTTGACTACGATTTTCCAGCCAAGAGAGTACTGGTTGTACGAGAGCAGTAATATCCCTCCAGGGATAATTTCCCCAAGATAGTCCCACATACTCTTTGGAGAAGACATAGTGACCACCCATCAATTTGTTTTGTAGTAGATCCAACTGATATATAAGATTTTCTAGTACATACAATTCACAGGGAACAGCTTGGATTATCCAACATGAACACACTTAAAAATAAAATTTCCCACAAGAACCTTTGTAATTCTAGCAACAGCCCAATGACTCACTCACCAGAAAGCTCAGGAGGGAAAGGATAAAGATACAGAAATTCAAATCAAAAAAGCAGGTTGAATTAAAGCCCCAAAAGTTCCAAGAGCTCTTCCATGGCTTTTTCCTTCTCGACCGGTTTCTGCTCGCCGCTCTCCATGTCCCTTACCGTGACCTTGCCCTCTGCCAGATCCCTCTTCCCAACGAGGACCACATATGGAACTCCGAGCCTTCCAGCGTAGTCGAGAGCCTTCCTGAGCTTCCTGCCGGTTAGTTCGATGTCAGCTTTCATCATAGCCTCTCTAAGGCCCTGGGCTATCTCTATAGCTGTCTTCTTGACTTCCCTGTCCTCTCCGATTGGGATAACATAAACATCAGGTCTGAGCTTGATCTCCGGGAGGAGCCCCTTCCATTCGAGGATAGGGATGAGCCTCTCGATTCCTATGGCGAAGCCAGTTGCCGGGGTCGGCTTTCCTCCAAAGACCTCGATGAGATTGTCGTACCTGCCACCGCCGCCTATCGAGCCTATCCCGAGGTCGTTGGGAGCTATCGCCTCGAAGACGACGCTCGTGTAGTAGTCAAAACCGCGCGCTATGCCGAGGTCTATCCTTATCCATTTTGAGACGCCATAGGCATCGAGTAAGTCAACCAACTTGTAGAGCCTCGTTATTTCGGCCTTCGCTTCCTCACTCGTGAAGAGCTCTTCTGCCTTTGGAAGGACTTCATCGGGGAGACCCTTAATCTCGATTAGGGCGAGAACCTTCTCAACACCCTCCTCACTCAGCCCGAACTCCCTGAGGGCCCCGATAAATTCCTCCCTGTTCATCTTGTCCTTCTTGTCGATGAGCCTCATCAATCCGATATCATCCTCAACACCCAGCATCCTGGCAAACTCGTCGAGTAGAACCCTGTCCCCGATGTTCACGGTGAAGTCCTCAAGGCCAACCGCAAGGTAGCTCTGGGTGAAGAGCGCTATGACCTCGGCATCGGCCTCAACCTTCTTACTCCCTATCAACTCCACCCCAGCCTGCCAGAACTCGCGATAACGGCCGCTTTGGGGCTCCTCATATCGGAACATGTTGGCTATGTAGTACCACTTTATCGGCTTCGGCGCGTTCTGGAAGGAGTTGATGTAAAGGCGAGCGACGCTTGACGTCATATCCGGGCGGAGAGATACGTTCCTGCCGCCTTTGTCTTGGAAGGCGTAGAGCTGCTTGATAACCTCTTCGCCGCTTCTCAGCTTGAATAATTCAGTGTATTCAAACGTCGGAGTAAGGACTTCCTGGAAGTTAAAGCTCTCGAAAACTTCTCTTATTCTCTCAAAGACCCATCTCCTCTTCGCCATTTCCTCGGAAAGAAGATCCCTCGTCCCCTTGACTTTATCGAGTCTCACCACGTTCAACACCCAGCGGGGAAATGACCTTGAGGGTTAAAAGACTTGCTAAAGGAGACTACGAAACTAAGCCCCGGTCGTGAGCAGGTATATCCCTATGACCCCCTCAACCATCATCTGCGCTCCTATCGCCATGATGAAGAGACCTATTATCCTAATTGTTATACTAAGGGCGCTCTTGTTCACGGAGTTCATCATGTAGAGGGCAACGAACATTGAGAGCGCGACAACTATAATTGCTACCGCCGTTGCGGTGAGGGAGACAAAGTAACCGTACTCCGCTGTCATTGTTATCACGGCGGTTATAGCTGCTGGGCCTGCTATTAGGGGCATAGCAACCGGAACGGCCGCTAAAGCAAGGATATCCTTCTCCCTTTTGAGGGTGAACATACCACCGCTCTCAAGGGCATCAAAACCTATCTTGAACAGGACGAAGCCCCCGGCAACGCGGAGGGCGTTTATGTCGATGTGAAAGATATCCTGAAGGATTATCTGGCCGGCAACGGCGAAGCTGGCAAGGAGGAAAAAGCCTATGAGGTTGGCCCGGATTATGAGGTTCTTTATGTCTTCTATGTGAAAGTCCTCGCGGAGGAAGGTAACCAGGAGTATCTTATCGCTCGGGTCTATCATGATAAGCATGAGCAGGGCTGAACTCAGTATCGTCCCTATCTCGCTCATGTTCCCCGCTGGGAAGGGGAATTTAAAAAGCTATGCCAATCTGGTTATTACTGCGCCTACTCCCTTGAGAAGGCCCATTTAAGGAGGAACGGCGTGACTATCGTGGTTATCAAAACCATGGTCACCGGGATTGAAAAAACCCCGCTGTCGAAAACGCCCTCATCGAGGGCCACGTTGGCCATTATCAGGGCAACCTCCATACGGGGCATCATCCCTATTCCGACCTGGAGGGCCTCCTTAGGCCTGAAGCGCGAGACGAATGCCCCTATGCCACAGCCGAATATCTTACCCAGTATGGCCAGGGTTGCGTAGACGAGGGCAAAGGTTCCGGCGGTGGTTAGGACCCTCACATCGCTCTCTATTCCGATGCTCACGAGGAATATCGGGATGAAGAGAGAATATCCTATCGTCATAGTCTTGTTGGTTATCTCCCTCGCCTCCTCCGTCCCGGCAACCAGGATTCCCGCAAGATACGACCCTGTTATCCCGGCTATCTGGAACTGCTCGGCCAAGTAGGCGAAGATGAGCATTATGGCTATCGACATGGCCGTTATCGTTTCGGGAAGGGTTATCTTCTCCGAGGCTTTTAGGGCTTCCTTGACCGCGGGGTGACCAATTAGAAGACCAAGAGCGAAGTAAACGGCCACTTCGCCGAGGATTATGAGCAAGTCCTTGGCGTAGACGCTTCCCCTTGTGTTTATTCCCACCAGAATCGTCAGGACGATGATACCAATGACGTCATCAACGACGGCGGCAGCTAGAATAGTCGTTCCAACCCTCGTCCTGAGCTTTTTCATTTCCATTAAGATACTAGTGGTCAAACCAACGCTTGTGGCAGTTAGAACGCCACCGAGGAAGAGGGCCTGGACGTTGGAGTATCCCCAGACAAGGGCCCCGATGTAACCGAGGACAAATGGAGTGAGAACACCCAAGGAAGCGGCTATGAAAGCCGGAACCCCAACGTGCTTGAACTCCTCGATGTCCGTCTCAAGGCCAGCCAGAAATAGCAGCATAACAACTCCCAGCTCGGCGAGGAGCTTTACCCCCTCATCGTATCCAACTAGGTTTAGGATTGAGGGACCAATTAGAATGCCCCCGATGAGCTGTCCGAGGGCCGCTGGAAAGCCAAGGCGAACGGTGAGGTATCCGAACAGCTTCGCCACTACTAGTATCAGAGCGAGCTCAAGGAACACGTCCATGATTCTCATCCCCTGTCAGCTTCAGCTATTCAACTTGTTGCGGCATAATAAACTAGCCTGAGACTATGCGGATAAGCCGGATGATATCCTTAACCTCAAGAACCCCGTGAACTTTTTTCTCGTCGTCGATAACCGGAAGGTGGTGCTTGCCCGTTTCCAGCATTATCCGTATGGCCCTCCCGAGGTTGGAGTCGATGCTTATGGCAACTGGATTCCGAACCATAATATCCTCGACCCTGGATGCTCTGTTAATGGAGTACTTCTTGAGAAGGTTGACTCCAACAACGGAGTACCTCTTCGGCGGCTCAAAGAAGTGGAGTATGTCCTTCATGGTTACGAAACCCAGAAGCGTTCCTTCCTCATCAACGACAACCGCGGAGCTTTCCTCTCCCCTCAGCTTCTGGACGAGCTTGGAAAGTGGGTCACTGGGGTGGAGAGTCAGAAACTCAGTATCCATAACGAGCTTTACCGGAACCTTGGAGATGTAGCGGATGTTGTGACTAAGCCCATCTTTCCTCTGAAGTGTCAAAAGGCGTCTCTTGCTGTGGGTGAGATGGACTTTTTTAGCCTTGCTGGCTTTTGCCTTTGAGACATCGGAAACGTCCCCCATTACCCTCACTGGTGTATATTTATGATCAAAGATGTTTAAATGTTTTGGGCATCTGTTTACATAGAAATGCCTAAAACTTCCCAAAATTTTGGAATTTTTAGACATACAAAAGCCAAAAACTTTTTAAGGCAATGACCATAGAAATTGGCAAGGGAAATATGGTTTCTGAGAAAGGAATCGAAAAGGCTTATGACGTTGTTATAATCGGCGCCGGCCCCGCTGGGCTTTTTGCAGCCTACGAACTCTCCGAAAAGAGCGATTTTAAGGTTCTCGTGATCGACGAGGGTGGGGACGTTGACCAGCGCACCTGCCCCATGTACGAGCTCGGCTACTGCATCGGCTGCCAGCCCTGCCACATAATGAGCGGCGTCGGCGGTGCGGGTGGTCTGAGCGACGGCACGATAAACCTCCGACCGGACATAGGAGGTGATCTACGGGAGCTGACCAACGACGAGAACTACGCCTGGCAGCTCGTCTGGGAGGTTGACCAGATTCTTCTGAAGCATAAGTCTCCAAGGAACCTCTTCAGAGGCGACCCTGGGCAGGTCAAACACTGGGAGCAAAAGGCGGCCCAAGCTGGGGTGAAGTTCATTCCGATAATCCAGAGGCACATAGGCTCCGACAGGACGCCGGAGGTTATAGGGGAGATAAAGCGCCACCTGGAAAGCGAAGGCGTCGAGTTCCTCCTCTGGACGAAGGTCCTTGAGTTCAAAGAGGGTTGGGTGAAGGTAAAGCGCGGAAAGGACGTTTTTGAGATAAGAACTAAGTACATCATAGTTGCCCCCGGCAGGGGAGGGGCCGACTGGTTCCACGACGTTGCCCAGAAGATTGGGCTGAAAGCTAGGCATGGGCCGATAGATGTCGGGGTAAGGGTGGAAGTCCCTGCCATAGTCCTGGAGCCGATAACGAGCATAAACCACGACCCCAAGTTCCACATATACACCGACACCTACGACGACTTCGTTAGGACGTTCTGCACCAATCCAAACGGCTTCGTAGTTGAAGAGCGTTACGACGGCTATGTCGGCGTTAACGGCCACTCTATGCACGAGAAAAAGAGCAACAACACGAACTTCGCCTTCCTAACGAGGATAGAGCTGACGGAGCCCGTTGAGGACACAACAGCCTATGGAAAGAGCATCGCCCAGCTCGCGACCACGATTGGCGGCGGAAAACCGCTAATTCAGCGCCTCGGCGACCTTAGGAGGGGCAGGAGGAGCACATGGGCCAGGATTAGAAGGAGCGACGTCGAGCCGACACTCAAGCACGTCACTCCTGGAGACATTGCGATGGCCCTGCCGCACCGCGTCGTGACCAACATCATAGAGGGGCTTGAGAAGCTCGATAGGGTCCTTCCTGGAGTCGCGAGCGACCACACCCTCCTCTACGCTCCTGAGATAAAGTACTACGCGATGAGGGCCGAGGTGAACGAGAACCTTGAGACGAGCATTGAGAACATATTTGCCGCTGGAGACGGGGCCGGATTGAGCAGGGACATAGTTAATGCGGCAGCTACCGGTCTCCTCGCCGCAAGGGGGATACTGAAGAAGGAGGGTCTGTACACGGAAAAGGACTTCAGGAAGCCGGGCAACTGGAAGGAGAAGATTGAGAAGCTCGAAGACCAGCGCTAAGTTTATTGGGACTTACTTCCTAATTTTTTCCGGTGGTTATCATGGGGGCGATAGCCAAATTAATTGGGATCAGCTTTTTAGTCCTCCTCCTGTGGCTCGGCTACGCGGGCTACTCAATATCCCAGGGCGTCTCAAAGCTGGAAGCAAAATGGGGGCCTGTCAGCGAGGATGAGACGTCGATACTGGTAAGCGGCTCGTTCCAGAGGCCCCTATACCTCCCTCTCTCACTGAAGGAAGTAGATGTCGTTTTCATGAACGAGAGCGTTGCAAAGTTGGGCAAACTCGACTACTCCATGACATCCCCGAACTTCACCGCGGAGATCCTCATCTTCAACAAAAAGACAGTGGACGCGTTCCTGGAGTACCTCTCCAATGGGGAGAAAGGGGAACTGAACATAACGCTGGTTCCTTCACTCTTCGGCGTTCTCTCACCTAAACTCCAATTCTCAGTCCCTGTAAGGGAGAAAATCCTCGAAAGCATACATCTCTCCGCCAAGAGCCAGAACATCGCGGGCCTTCCGGGAGTGAAAACACCGGAGCTCAAGGACACTAAAGTGAGCTACAACGGGAAGGAGGGGGATAAGGCGGTCTTCACGACGACACTCGTTCTCTACAACCCGAACCCGTATCCAATCCCCGTTCTCAGGACTGCTTACAGAGTGTGGGTCAACGGCCTCGCAGTCGGCTACGGAGAGAGCGAGAAGAGCGTCGTGATACCCGAGAAAGGGACTATAGCGCTGCCGCTGAAGACTTACGTGAACCTGTCCACGATACCAAAGGTCTGGGAAATGCACGTGAAGAACGGTGAGGAGAGCACGGTGATGGCGAAGCTCTATCTGAGGATACAGATCAATCTCCCCCTGCTCGGAACGCAGATCAAGGAGGTAGAGCTGAAGACGATAAACGAGACCGTGAGGACAAACATAATGGGTGAGATAAACTCCCAACTCTCGGAGCTCAATACTTAAAAGGTCACCCCCTCTTCTTTTTTTCGGGGAGAGCAATGGAAGGAAAACTCAAAGTGAGAGAGGTTCACGACTTCCTGAACAGAATCTGGGAGGACATCTTCACACTCAACGAAGAGATTAAGGAGGAGCTTCCGCAACTGGGCTTTAAGGTCGAAGATGTCGAAGAAGTCTTCGGTGCGTACATATTCCTGGACGGTGAGTGGGGGCAGATGAGCTACCCCCACCCTGCCTTTGAAATAAAGCCCCAGATCGAGGTCGGGGCAACACCGGAGAGCTACTACCTGGTCGTGGCAGTCCCCAAGGAGAAGGTGAGCGAGAACTTCGTGGGACTCTTCCTGGAGATATTTCCACGCAGCTTCATCTATGGAAGCGAGAACTTCCTGAACGACTTCTACAACTGGAGGAGGGACGGAAGGGTCTCCCCGACGGAGGTACTGAAGAAACTCAAAGAGAGCGACGAGAAGGTTTTCCAGTTCGAGGCCAACTTTGGGAGCGTTAAGGCCCTCAAGCAGGGGGTAAAGAGGCTCATAGACCTCGGAAAGCGCTTTGAAATCTTTGACATCTGAGGTGTCGCCATGGGCTATGAAGAAGCGTTTCCGTCGGAGCTGAGGGACTACTACAGAAAGCTCTTTGGGGATGAGGCAGAGGATATTATGGCCTCGCTGAGAACGCCGGTGGAGAAGTACTACATAAGGGTCAACACACTCAAGACGAGCCGCTCGAAGCTGATGGGCATCCTCCGGAAGGAGGGTCTGAAGCCGAAGAGAAGCCCTCACCTCAAGGAGGGAATCTATTTCGAGAGGAAAGGACCGAACTTCGAAGATGACTACGAGCCCGGCCTGAAAAGGGTGACCGCCAACAAGTTCGCGAGTGAGAGCGTTTATCAGGGTGCCAACCTCTACGCGCCGGGAGTTCTCTCGGTGGATAAGAATATAAAACCCGGAGAAGAGGTTGAAATAAGGGATCCAAAGGGCCTGCTCGTGGGGATTGGAACCGCCAGAATGAGCGGAAATGAGATGCTGGAGAAAAAGCGGGGAATAGCCGTCGAGGTAAGCCTGCCGAAGTTCAGGCTGCCGAGTTTAAACGAGCTTGAGAGCTTTAAGGAGGGCCTCTTCTACGCCCAGAGCCTCCCTTCAATGGTCGTAGCCCACGTTCTTGAGCCAAGAGAGGAGGAGCTGATCGTTGACATGGCGGCGGCACCGGGGGGGAAGACCTCCCACATCGCCCAGCTCATGCAGAACAGGGGCGAGATAATAGCGATGGATAAATCACAGAACAGGCTCAGGAAGATGGGGGAGGAACTGGAGAGGCTCGGGGTAAAGAACGTCAAACTTATCCACATGGACTCAAGGAAGCTCCCGGAACTCGGAATCGAGGCGGACAAGATACTCCTCGATGCGCCGTGCACCGCCCTCGGCATAAGGCCCAAGCTCTGGGAGAGCAGGACGCCGAAGGAGATAGCGGCAACGGCCAGATACCAGAGGCACTTCATAAACGCCGCCATAAAATCCCTGAGGAAGGGCGGTGTTCTGGTGTACTCAACCTGCACGCTGAGTTATGAAGAGAACGAGGCCAACGTGAGGTACATGCTCGGGAAAGGGTTAAAGCTTGAGGAGCAGAGCGTTTTTATAGGGTCCCATGGTATCGGCATTGATAATGTCCAGAGGTTCTACCCCAACAGGCACCTAACCCAGGGCTTCTTCATAGCCAGGCTGAGGAAGGTGTGAGGATGGACTGGAGAAAGGCACTGCCATTCGTGGCTGGAATCACAGTCATGGGGGCCCTAATCTGGTGGGCGGGGACTGAGGGAGTCCTCCAGATCCTCGGGAGAACTAACCTATTCTGGCTTGGAATGGCGGTTTCAGCGTACATGGGGGGCGTGCTTACATGGGCTCTCCGCTGGCATGTTTTAATTAAGAGTCTAAACCTGAACGTCAAATTCAAGGACACCTTCGTAGCCCTCTTCGTCGGCATACTGTTCAACAACATAACCCCTGGGGCCAGGGGCGGGGGGGAGGCCTTCAGGATGTACTACCTCACCAAACGCTCTGACTCCACCTACGGGGAGATGCTGGCCACGATAACCGCCGACAGGATACTCGACCTCGTCCCGGTAATGATTATGCTCCTTCTCTCAACCTTCTATGCCTACGCTATGGGCGTTTACTCACTCTTCACCCTTCTTCTGATTTTGGACATCCTCCTGATGGCCCTCACTGGTATAGCGACCGTCATAATAACCAGCGAGAGGCGCATGAAGAGGATTACCTTTGGAATGTTCAACTTCCTCGAAAGGCTTGTGCCATCCAAGGTGAAGAAGCACGAGGATAAGTTCAACCAGCTGGTGGAGGTCAACATACCCCACTTCACAGACGGGTTGAAGCTCGTAGCGAGGGATAGAAGAGCGTTCCTCATCTCCCTCGGGTACTCCTTCATCACCTGGTTCTTCGTTATCCTGAGGAACTACCTCGTCTTCATCAGCCTCGGTCAGTCCGTGAGTTTTACAAGTATTATGATAGTCCAGATGATAGCAACGACAGTTGGACTAATAAGCATAATCCCAGGGGGCGCGGGCATCATAGAGGCGATCTCCGCAGGTTCCTTCGTGCTCCTTGGGATAACGAGGGATATGGCGGTCACCGCGAGCATTTTGGACAGGATAATCTCCTTCTGGCTGCCGCTCTTCCTTGGAAGCATCTTCCTCAGCCACTCTGGGCTGAAGCCGCGGGAAGTCAAGGGCGAAAAGGCCGCAGAAAAAGAGATCCAAGAAGCTAAAACCTCTTCTTAAGCCTGAAAGGGTACTTTGGATATATCTCGTTGGAGAACCTAACGAAGCGGGCTTTTCTGGGTGAGCGCTTTATTTTTATCTCAGTTTCTGGGGCCACCCTCATGTAGAACTGGCCGTCAATCGTCAGAATCAGCTCCCTCCGGGGAGGCTGAGTGACTACCTCGATTTCGCTTGAGGCTGGGACAACCATGGGCCTAGAACTGAGGGCTATCGGATTCAGAGGGGCGATTACGAACAGATCAAGGCGCGGATCAACGAAGGGGCCGCCAGCGGATAGGGCGTAGCCTGTGGAACCAGTAGGCGTCGCCACAATGAGCCCGTCCGAGCGTATCTCATCCGCCAGGCCGCCATCGACGTAGTATTTCATGTGGACTATCTTACCGGGGATTCCCGTAAGGATCGCGGTCTCGTTCAAAGAATCCGGAACGTTATTCTCCCCATTGAGATAGGTTCTCAGCTTCATTCTCTCATCGATGTGATATTCCCCCTCGAGGAGCCTGCTTAGCGCAAAAAAAGTCTCATGGGGCTCAACCTCCGTCAGAAAACCCAGGGTGCCCATGTTGACGCCAAGAATCGGGGAATCCTTCCTCGTCCGATGCTCAACCCGGAGTATGGTTCCATCCCCTCCGATGACTACGATGAAGTCAACATCAAACTCCTCAAGGGGCAGTACGTCACCCTCGTTGAACTCGCCGAGGTGCGACTGTGTTTCTGTGTCAACAACGACGTCGTAGCCGCTCACTTTGAGGAAATCGTAAACCCTATACGCGAGTTTGAGTGCCGCTGCCCTGTCCCTCCTGGCCACTATGCCGAACTTCATCGCCTCACCTAAAAATAAAAACTACGCTCGTTGCCTTTAAGGATTTCGATGGGAGAGAAAGGTTTTTGATTGAGGATGAGAAAGTTAAATGGTGGTCTGATGAAGAGAACCGCCCTCACAGTGCTCATCGTTGCGTTCCTCCTGGCAGGAACCCTCTGGAAGCCCACGATGGCCGGAAAAGGACCCCAGGACGTTTTCGACGCCGTGATGACCATAACAGTTTACGCCGACGGAACTGGAACAGCGGACGTTGTGGTGGAACTGAAAAACCCCTCCTACCAGAGTATTGTACTCGCCGCCAACAACTCAAGAGAGGAGTTTAGAAAGCTTGTGGAGCAGCTGGTCTACACAAACCTCGCGGAGGACATGAAGGAAAGAAGGGAGAACTTCACCATCTACGTTCCCCCAGGAGGACCGGTAAAACTCCTTGGAGGGTGGAGGGCGGAGGTTACATTCAGCGTTGTCCCATTCGCAGTCCCAGGAGAGCACGGGATGGAGTGCCCCTACAGCGGCCCGCTGGACTTCGTGGCGGGTGGAAGGGTCTACTCGTTCCTCTTCAGAAGGGTTATCCTGATTCTCCCACGGAACGCTACTGTCGTGTATACCTTCCCAGAACCAAACCAGAGCTCCGATAACGTCTTCATTTGGGATAACGCCACCTTCCTACCGATGTTCGCGTTTAAAGAACCCCAGGTGAGCAATAGGAACGGATGCACCCCACTGGAGCTTAACCTGAGTTACTCACCGGCAGAGGCCAAGGTTTTCTTCAACGCGAGCTTTTTATGCAATGGGACCTTCCCGAAGTTTCCGGGGGCAAAAGGGGTCTCGTATACGCGGGAGGGGAACCTAAGCGTTGTCAGTGGTTACCTCGTCCCAAAAATCAGCTACACAGAGGGGCTCTTGGAGAAAGAGTGGAAAGCGGAGTTAGAGCTCCCGTTTGGGTTCAGAAAAGTTAACGGGGCATCTACCGTTAAAGGAAAATCCGTTGAAATAACGGTCACGAAGAGGGGTCCGCTGTGGCTCCCATTCTGGGCGGGAGTTTCTTTGGTTTTAATAGGAATAACCATCGCAGGAGTGAGGAGGTGGAAACATGGAAGGAAGGATAAACCTTGACCCGTTTTTCTATCCAAATAGCGTCGCCGTCTTCGGGTCTTTCAAACCGGGGGCGATAGCGTACGAAATCCTAAGGAACGTCATGGAAGGAGGATTTGAGGGAAAGCTGATTCCGGTGAACCCGAAGGGCGGAAACGTCGAAGTCGCCGGAAGGAGGTTTGAAATCCGGAAAAAACTGGATGAGCCCGTTGATACAGCGATAATCGCGGTTCCCGCCAGAATCGTTCCAGCCCTGATTGATGGTATAGGGCATCTCATCAAGGGGGCCGTAGTCATCTCGGCGGGCTTCTCCGAGGTCGGAAACGAGGAGCTTGAGCGGGAGCTCGTGGAAAAGGCAAGAAAACACGGGGTAAGGGTAATCGGGCCCAACTGTGCCGGAGTCTTTGGAGTCCACGGGAAGTTCTTCGGCTCCTTCGAGGTTCGCGTTAAACCAGGCGGATTAACATTGGTAAGCCAGAGTGGTGCCTTTGGAGGGGCAGCTTTGGCAATGGGCAACGACGAGGGGATAGGCTTCTCGGCCTTTGTTTCCTATGGAAACGCCGCAGACCTGAACGAGAGCGACTTTTTGGAGTACTTCGCGGACGACCCGAACACGAGGGCGATAGCCCTCTACATCGAGGGAGTTAAGAATGGAAGGCGCTTTCTCAAAGCGCTCCGCTACGCCACCTCAAAGAAGCCAGTTATAATCCTGAAGGCGGGGAAGAGCGCGAGCGGTGCCAGAGCCGCCGCATCCCACACGGGCTCGTTGGCCGGTTCGTACGAGATATATCGCGCGGCCTTCAAGCAGACTGGTGCTATAGAGGTTGAGGAGATGGAGGAGCTCTTCGACGCGGCAAAGGCCTTTGAGATGTATGAAAAAGCCGGAAAGCGTGTTGCAGTAATAACCAACTCCGGCGGGCCGGGCGTCCTGGCAACGGATAAGCTCGAGAGGCTTGGGCTGGGGATAGCAAATCTGAGCGAAGAGACAGTTGAGACCCTCAACTCATTCCTCCCGCCACAGTGCTCTGTGAGGAACCCAGTGGATCTGATAGCAGACGCCGACTACGAGAGGTATAAGAGAACAATAGAGACGGTCTGCAGGGACGAGAACGTCGATTCCATTCTGGTTATCTGCGTCCCGCCAATATTCATACCGAGCGGGGAGATAGCTAAAGCGGTAATCGAGGCAGACTGCAGCAAGCCCGTAGTTGTGAACTTCATGGCAGGAGAGCTGGTCAGGGGAGGCGTCAGAATTCTCGAGGAAAATGGGATAAAGAACTTCACGACCCCCGAAAGGGCCGCGAAGGCTTTGAGGTGGCTCTCTCAGAGGTGATCACTTCTTCCTTTCGAATATTTCCTTAACCTCGTCCAGGACGCCGGTTTTACCGAAGACTATGAGAGAGCCCTCTTCGGGGAGCTTCGTGTCTCCCGAGGGAATTATCAGGTTTCCCTTCTTGTCGTAGACTGCTATGATTAGGGAGTCCTTGGGGAGTATAAGTTCGCGGACGGTCTTCCCAGCCACCCAGCTGTCTGGTGTTATCTCAAAGCGGACTATCTCCGCCCCCTCACGCGGGAAGAGAACCCTGTTAAAGCCGGGGTTGGAGAGGTTCCTCGATATGTACTCGGCGGCTATTTCCTCCGGCGAGATTATGAAGTTGAAGTACTTCCGTAAGTCCTCAACCGCCTCGAAAATCCTCTTGTTCTTGGGGTTGCTTATCCTGAGGGCGGTGTAGGTGTTGGGATTCAGGTTCTTGGCCAGGATGCAGGCGAGTATGTTTGCATCGTCCTTGCCCGTTAAAGCTGCGAAGGCGTCTGCCTGCTTTATGTTGGCCTCCTCAAGGGTCTTGGGGTCTGTGGCGTCTCCCTCAAGAACGAGGCCATTTATAAGAAGGGACAACTCCTTGGCCCTTTCCCCATTCTGTTCGATAACGGTAACGTCGTGGCCATCTTCCTCAAGCAGTTTGGCCACAAGGTAACCAACGCGGCCGGCACCCATTATTATCACGAACATATCCATCACCGGTGGGATTGTCAAAGTGTAAAGAAAAGAAAATCAGCCCTCCGTGAGGAGGTACTTGGCTATCTCAGCGTACGCTGGCCTGGTAACGAGTATTCCGATGAGGACACCGAGTATGGTGGTCACCGCGAATCCCTTGAGGGTGCCCACAAAGTAAATGAGGAGGAAGCTCATTGCAACTATCGTGGTCGTCGCGGATGCAAAGATAACGAAGAACGCCCTGGCAATCCTCCTGAACGTGCTTCTCCTGGTGGCAGAACTGATTCCACCGAGGAGCTCGTCGGTTATGACGATCTGCTGGTCAACCCCCGTACCTATAGCGGCGATGATACCTGCGATACTCGGGAGGTCGAGATTCCAGTGGATCAGCGCGGCTATTCCAAGGATTATGGTGACCTCAAAGAGACTCGTGCTGGTTACTGGTATGGCTATCTTCCAGCGTCTGTAGTGGAGGTAAACTATGAGGAGGACGGCTATGAGCGCTCCCAGTCCAGCTATTCCAGCCTGTTTCTTGAAGTTCTGGCCAAGGGTCGGGGAGATGTACTGCTCGCTTATGACGTGGAGCTTAACGGCCAGGGAACCGCTCCTGAGAACGGCGTACATCATCTTGGCTTCCTGCAGGGCGGCCTCCTTTGTTGCTGCCCCACCGGTTATCTCAAGCTGGGCCTGGTTGCCCTCTGCGGGGTCAAAGGCAAGGGAGTAGGGACCGTAGAGGTGGAGTATCCTCCTGATAAACGAGGGATAACTCTCGCCGTTCTGGGGGGTGTAATACGAGACGGCTATCTTGAGGTTCCCGTTCTTCACAATGCTGCTCACGTTGCTGTAGAGGTTCTTGGGAACATCGGCAAGGATTATGGCGGTCTTGTTGAGGGCAGTGGCGTTGTTAACTATCTCCTCAGGAGTCTGGTTGGTGTATGGAACAACGGTTATGTTGAGGCCCTTTTCAATCCTCTCAAGGAGGGTCGGGGCCTGGGCACCCGCCTGACCATTGAAAGCCTGGACGTCCTGAAGCTCCTGGTAGACCTGATGGGAAACCACCATGAGGGAGTTAACAGGTGGGTCAAGGAAGATGTCAACCGGCCACCCGACCTTGTGAGCTGCAATCTTCTTAAATTTGTTCTGAGCCTTGTCTGAGAGCTGGAATCCAACGCGCCATGCAGTCGGACCCTTCTGGAGGTCCAAACCATACTGGCCGGAGGGAACGGTGACGTCCGAACCAGTCGCGAAGACAGTTCCATCGAACTCAAGGTAGAGAACACCCTGGCTCTCTATTATGTCCTTGATCTGCTTCGCCTCCTCAAGGGTGACGTTGGCGACCTTTATGACGAAGAGTGTCTCACCGGTTTCTGACTCATGCTGGGCCTCTATCGAGATGTCCTTGATACCGAAGGTGTTTATCCTGTTCTGCAGGGAGGTGATTATCCCGTTGACGGTGTCGCCGCTAACCGGGTGGTCGGGCTTCGCAATCAACGCGACACCGCCGCCTATGTCAATACCGTAAGTGAGTCCGTAGGCCGCTATTGAAGCCAGAGAGCCGACGAGGAACAGGATAAGCAGGAGCACCCTCCAGTTGAGGAGGAGCTTCTTGAGGCTCTTTCTGCGTCTCGCCATCACTTACCCCTCCTGAGCTTTATGTTGAAGTGGAGCGGGCTTGAGATGTACCACCTAAGCACACCCGCATTTAGTACCCACGTGTTCATGAAGTCCGCGAGGAGACCGAATATGAGGACTATGGTGATGTTGTCTATGACTTCAGAGGTTGAGACAAGCCATAGGACGAAGAGAGCTCCAAGGGTGGTCGTGCTCATAGTGAAACCAGTGGAGACCGCGGACAGGTAGGCATCCTCAACGGTGTCCTCCTTCCTCTTGAGGAGCCTCGTTGTCAGGAGGATGTTGCTGTCGACGGTGTAACCTATGAGCATAAGCAGAGCGGCTATGGTGGCGGTGGTCAGGTTGATTCCGAGGAGTCCCATCGTGGCGAGCGCTATTACCATGTCCGAAAAGGCCGAGAAGATGATGGTTCCCGAAGGCACGAGATCCCTGAAGAACAGGAACACAACGACGGCCATTCCAAGGAACGCGTAAATGATGGCCTTTATTCCCTGCTTCTGGGCTATCCTACCGAACGTCGGATCAACTGTCATCGGGGTGATCTCCGCGTTGGGGTACTTCTCCTTCAGGGCGGACACTATAGCATCCGAATTTGAGCCCGCTGGGGCGTAGAGCCTTATTCCTGCGGTACCGCTAAGGTACTTGAAGCTCTCGGCATGGACCGAGATTCCAGTTTTCTGATGGACGTACGAAGCCACATAACCCGGATTAGCATTGAGGTTGTAAATGGTAATAACCACTCCACCCTTGAGGTCTATTCCCTTCTCCGGCGGGTGAACCGCCAGAACGAGGGCCGCTATCAGAAAGACTATCAGCGGGTAGAGTATCATCTTCTTGGGTTCCATTTTAACAAGGAAGGAGAGCCGCCTCCGTTTTTCATTGAGGAACCTCTCCCCACTTGAGAGGCCTTCCTTTTCACGAACCTTCTTCTTTGAGGCCATAGTAACACCCCTCGAAATTTTTAGATTTTTTAAACAGCACTGGGAACACTCGGATTGAATTCCCTCTACTCATAATGAAGAGCCGCAGTTTTAAAATTAGTGGTTCCCAGATTAAAAAGATGAAAGACCATTTTGAGAAATAGAGGAACAAACACAGATAAAATACCTTTCTTCCAGTATCCATCCCCATAAACATAGAACGGCAAGTATATAACCGCTCGTTAAATTCTCAAACCCAGAAAAGCCGATAAAAACCGAAAAGGCCAGATAATCTCCCGTCGATTTTGGCATAACTTTAAAAAGGAAAGCCCACAGTAGGAAGACAGGTGAGGGCCATGAGTGAGGTAGGAACAATAGGGTTTCACTACGTGGTTGAGGCTGCAGGTTGCGATCCCGAGATACTCAGTGACGCTAACAAGCTCAGGGAGATATTCCTTGAGGCCGCGAGGATAGGCAAGATGGAGGTTAAGATGACCCACTTCTTCAAGTTCTCCCCAACGGGCGTCAGCGGGATGGTCGTCGTTGCCGAGAGCCACCTCTCGATACACACCTGGCCAGAGAACGGGTACGCGGCAATAGACGTCTACACATGCGGCACGAAGGCAGACCCGGAGGCCGCCACCGACTACATCCTCGACAAAATCGGTGCCAAGTACGCTCACGTCTCAGAGATAAAGAGGGGCATCTACGAGGACGACGACACCTACACCCACATGATCATGACCTGGGAAGAAGCCCTAGACAGAACAAACGGAAAGGGCTAAGAAGCTCATAACAGCTTCTCTATCTCTTTTACCCTCTCTAGAGCGTCGTTGAGGGCTTTTCTGATGTTTTCCATCTTTGCCTTAAGCTGGTGGTTCTCCTCTTCAAGGGTTCTGACTTTCTCCTCCATCTCTCTGACATTACTTTCAAGCTCCTCCTTCTCCCGCTTGAGCTTCTCGTACTCCCCCAGGGCAACCACCTGGCCGCCCCTAGCCAGAACCTCGATGTTCCTGACGAGCTCGTCGAGCTTGCCCCCCTTTATGAGCTCGTAGGTCTCCCTGACGAGCTGGCCGGCTTTTGTCTCGCCCTTAAGGTGCTTCCTTATCGTCCCCTCGGTTCTGCCAAGCTCTTCAGCCATCTCACCAACCGTCATCCCTGCCTTCTCCCTGGCTATTGCACCGGCTGCCACCGCAAGGCTGTCAACCCAGGTTAACCTCTCCGCCGGGTCCTTTATCAGCTCTATGACCTCCGGCCTGAAGAGGGTCGCGAAGAGCAGAATGCTCTCAAGCCTGTGTATCTCCTCCCTTCCAATCGGGTTCAGTGGAACCTCCACCATCTTATCACCCCCTTTCGGTTTTTACATTTCACTCAATCTCAACAACGGCCTTCCTCTTGAGGACTTTGTCAGGATAGACGATTATTCCCCTGTCAGTAATGTCAAAGGGGTGTCTCTTCATGCTGTGGCTCGTTCCGCGCATCTTCCAGACAATGAGAGAGCGCTTTAGTTCACCGTCGATCTCGTCGAGGTCGAGGCGGATTATGCCGTCAACGCCGTGCTCAACGCCTGGCCCTCCAAAGCCCCTCTCACCGACGCTTATCTGGCTGACGAAGATGCTGGTAACCCCAAGACCGGCTAAGACCCTCTTGAGCTGCATCACGATGCCCCTCGCCATCGCCGGCTTGTTGATGTAGAGGGTCGTAACGGAGTCTATGACCACACGCTTGGCATTTATGTCCCTAATCGCAGTCCGGAGGACGTCTATGAACTCCCTAATGTCCGTCAGGTCGTGGACGATGTACTTCTCGTACTCCTTGCTCTTTCCGATTCCCGCGGTGAAGGCGTCGACCATCGCGAAGAGGCCCTCTTCTTCATATTTCTTAACGTCCCAGCCGAACTGGGCCATGTTCCCCCTGACCTGGACCGGGTGCTCCTCTAAAGCTACGTAGATTCCTGGCTCGCCCATCCCAAGGCCGTTCCAGATAAACTGCTGTGAGAAGATTGATTTTCCAGTTCCGGGTCCACCGCTGAGAAGGACGACGTTCCTCTCAGGTATTCCCCCGTGGAGTATCTCGTCCATCCCCGGAATGCCCGTCTTCACCATCCGGGTCATCGTGACCACCCCCTTAAACTAACCTTTGGTTATCATTATGTTCCTGCGCGGGAGGGCTTAAAAAGATTACGTTTGGTAAGAAAAGTCAGCAGACCCTACTCCGACGCAAAGCTTATATGTACAACCCCCCTTAACTAGTTAGGGGGAGTTGTGCATGGTGGAGAATTACTTCAACGTCCATCCGAGGATGGACACGAAGGAACTTTTTGGGAGGGAAGCCGAGACCAAGGGGCTTATGGACGTTTTAAAGGCCTCGGGCTGGAGTGCGGTACTTGGGCCAAGAATGGCCGGAAAAACAAGCCTCTCAATAGCCACTGCAGTTAAATATGCAGAAGAAGAAAAAACCGTGGTTATTTACATCAACCTGTCCACGGCTCGAAGTTTTAGGGATATGACATCTCGCCTTGTTTCTGCTGTTTCAAGGATGAACGAGAAAGGCCATATAAATGGTGCAGAGTTTCGGCTGTTCGTTCCCACGGGAATAGTGGGTGCAGGTCTCGACTTAAAATTCAAAAAACCCGACAAGAACCGTGTGAGCCAAAGGTTTGAGGAAGTCATATCGATTCTTCCGGAGAAGAGTGTTGTAATCCTTGATGAGGTACAGGAAGTTCAGGGACGCTTAGACAGGATGACGCGTGCTCTCTGGGCAGTTTTCAATGAAAGGCCAGATGTCAGGTTTATATTCACCGGTTCTTATTCAGGGCTTGTGAAGAAAGTAGTCGAGGCACATTACGAGGAACCCATGTTCGGAAGGGCTCCGATACAGATCAAGGTTCTTCCCTGGCCGAGGAGAACGGCGGAAGATTTCCTTATGGTGGGACTAAAGAAGTGCGGGGTTAATTACTCCCTCACTGAAGTGGGAAGTACTGTTGAAATTCTCGGAACCCTTCCGGGATGGCTCAATGAGTACGGGTTCAGACGCTGTCTTGGGGAAACCCATGAAGA
The DNA here is from genome assembly GCF_012027595.1 of Thermococcus sp. Bubb.Bath. NCBI lineage: Archaea > Methanobacteriati > Methanobacteriota > Thermococci > Thermococcales > Thermococcaceae > Thermococcus > Thermococcus sp. Bubb.Bath. The sequence goes on from NZ_SNUR01000004.1 coordinate 43,076, forward strand.
GGCCCTCTCTCTTGTTAGGGATTCCGCGATCACAAGGGCAAGAAAAGAGCTTGAAAACCTGATAAAAATGAGGGATCCAAAGGCGAGGGAAGTCCTCCGTACCATTTCAGTAGCCCCTCGATCTTGGGGAGAACTTCTGAGAATAGGCCTCAGCAAGCCATCTCTGGACTCGCTATTGGACACATTAACCGAGGGACTGTTTATCCTGAAGAAAGAGCATATCGGCTACAGAACTGTGTACTCTTTCATAAATCCTGTTTACAGGGAGGCGGCAAAACTTCTCTAGCGCTTCCTCCTGATGAACTCACCGATGTCGGTCACGTTCAGAATGAACTTGTTCCTGCTCCCAGGGTTTATCCTCCCTATTCCAAGGATTACCCCGTTTTCATCGTAGATTACGAGCTTCTTGGTGCCCTGCCAGTTATAAGAGCGCACGCCGCTCTTCGGCACGTCTTTTCCGGTCGTGAAGAGGAAGCCGGCCTTTGGCGTTAGAACCACGTAGTTCTTCCGGACATCAACGAAGTAGAAGAACTCGACGTTGGGATAGAACTTCTCGACGAGGTTTTTGTCCACCTTTATCGTGCCGACGAAGGTTCCATATGAGTAGGGCTTGAGCTTCAAGTTTTCTATCTCAGCCCAGACCCTCTCGTTGACGGCGTAGACGTCCCGGAACTTTCCTTCCACTACCGCGAAGGTGTGGTGCTTTAGCTCGCCGTACTTTTCAGCCTCGCGGAGGATGAGGTCGTACTCCCATGAGGAGGCGCGCCGGTAGCGGAGTTCATCCATTTCCCTCACCATCGAGCCTCTCAATCAGCTCGGCAAACCCCGCCATGTCTGTCCTCTCGAACTCCCTCTCAAACTCCAGGCCGAGTTCAGCTATCTCCCCCGGCGTTATCGTCGTTTCCGGCTCCTCGGCGTTTATCCCCGGACAGCTCTCGTCATAGTAGAGCCAGAGCTTTTGCCCCCTGTATTCAAAGGGCATCTCCCCACCAATGCCAAGAGGTTTTCTGGAGACCATGAAAGGATAGATGCGGCAGATTATCGGATTAACATCGTGGATGGTGCACTTTCCGGTCTCCGGGTCGTGGAAGACGCACCCCAAATCCCACTCCCTCACCGCGAGGACGAAGCGGATTTTATCCCCTTCAACGGAGAATGTAACGAAGTCCTGGGGGTCTTTTCCGGTCTTCGCTATCCTCTCTATGTCCTTAAGAGTCAGGTAGATGTGCCTCCCCCTGCAGCAGTCGAGGCAGTAGAGGCATCTGAACGGAACCGGTTCGGTGAAGGGTTTGGGCTTGAAGCGCATCGGCTCACCTCACGTGTTCAAGTGGGCATCGAACTTTCCGTCGGGTTCGTAGTCAGCGTAGCCCCTGTCCAGCCTCTTGGCAACGTAGGGTCCGTTCTTCCGGTAGCCAAACTTCCTGTAGTAGTTCCTAACCCCAACTCCGCTTATGACAAGCATCTTCTTCACGTCGAACTCTTCACGGGCTATCCTCTCGGCCTCGGCCAGGAGCTCCCTTCCATAACCGCGATGCTGCCACTCGTACTTCGGCTTTCCGCCAATGGGCACGAGCGGACCGTAAACGTGGAGTTCCCTCACTATTGCAGACGGGCAGCAGTTTATCTCCTTTCTGTGCGCCTTTTCACTCGGAATCCTGAGGCGAATGAAGCCGATGAGAATGTCGTTCTTCGTGTCCTCGAAGCTCAGGAAAATCTCCTTTCCGCCGGCGGCATCGTAGTCCTCGCGGAGGAGTTCTATGTGCTCGATTTCCGGCTGGATTCCAAACTTCTCCATCATGTGGCCAACTTCCCTAAACCTAATCTCCCTCGGCCTGATTCCGCGCTTCACGAGCTCGTTGAAGACGAGCTGGCCGAGGTTTGAGTGCTTAACCCCCGCGACGATGAGCTTGGCGGGAATATCCCTCTGTATCCTCATGACGCGGACCCACTTGGGGAAGAGCTTGTAGGCCTCAACCAGAAGCTCAACGGCCTCCTCCGTCGTGTAGGGCCTGTATTTGCCGGCTTTGTACCAGGCGTAGAGCGGTGCATCGGCCGTAACGAGGGTCGGGTATATCTTTAACATGTCCGGCCTGTAACGGGAATCCTCGAAGATGGCCTGAAACGTGTAGAGGTCGCGTTCGAAGCTGCTTCCCGGCAGTCCGGGCATTATGTGGTAGTTTATCTTCAAACCAGCATCGCGCAGGAGCCGTGTCGCCTTGATTATCTCCTCGACGCCGTGGCCCCTCTTAGTCCTCTCGTGGATGAAGTTGAATACCGTCTGAACACCGAGTTCGACCCTCGTCGTCCCCAGTTTGAGCATTCTGTCTATCTGCCTCTCGAAGGCCCAGTCAGGGCGGGTCTCGATGGTTAGACCGACCATTCTCACCTTGGCCTTCTCGTTCTTCCTCTGCTCGTTTTCGAGGTAGTAGTAGGGCTTGCTGTGGGTTTTCTCCCATGCTCTCTTGAACTCGGGATCCTCCTCAAAAACAGACTTATCACGCTTCACTATGAGCCTCACGAGCTTGTCTTCGAGGTCGTCTATGTCTTTGAAGTAAGGAAAGTCGTTCATAGCCTTGAAGGCCTCTTTGACGAACCACTCCTGGTAATCGAGGTCAACCGCTGGAAAAGTCCCTCCCTGGATTATGACCTCCACCTTGTCCACATCGTGGCCGATATCGGTAAGCTGCTTCAGGCGGCGCATCATGATTATGTACGGGTGGTAGGCGCTCTGGACTGCCCTGAGCGCGGAGGGCTCCTTTCCGGTGTAACTCTGCGGCGAGCCGACGGAGGGGCCGCCGGGGCAGTATATACAGCGCCCGTGCGGGCAGGGAAAGGGCTTCGTCATCATGGCGACAACCGCTACTCCGCTGATGGTTCGGGTGGGCTTTTTCTTGAGGAGCTCCCTGAAGCGGTCACGCTCTTCCGCCGGAATGGCCTTCAGAATGTCGGAATTGCCAGGAATCTTTGAAAGGTGGTACTTGCGTGAAACAATGATTTTATACCTGTTAAGCTCCTCCCTCTCCTTAATCTCGCCGGAGAGGACTGCCCCCGCTATCTCCTCGACTGCTCTCCTGAAGTTCTCACCAGCTTTTGTCTCGCCCATACCAACACCTCTTGAGCCCAGTTATGGAGCGGTTTTAAAAGGGTTTGGAGGCAAAATTGGGAAAAGTTTATATTCACCTAGTGAATAATTCAGTTGGTGAATATAATGCGCTTCATCGATCGCGAGAAGGAGCTTGGGGTTTTGCATAAAGCGAGGGAAAGGAGCAGAAAAAAGCTCTATACACTGGCCATTTACGGCCTGAGGAGAGTAGGGAAAACTCGACTTTTGAGGGAATTCCTGGCCGAAGACGATTTATACTTCTTTGTTAACCGGGAGAAGGGAAGCACCGGGCTGTTAAGGGAGTATGAGAGCATTCTCCAGGAGAAGGGCGTGATAACGAAGAGGGAGAGAATAGAGAGCTGGGATGATTTTTTTGAGGTTCTCTTTGAGGGGTTTGAGGGGGCGGTTGCCTTTGACGAGTTCCAGGACTTCAGGTTTGTAGAGCCCTCTGTCTACCCGACCCTTCAGAGGCTCATCGATGAGAACGAAGAGAGAAGAAACATGCTTTTAATCTTCACCGGTTCAACGATTGGGGTGGTTGAAAAGCTATTCAGGGACTCGAAGGAACCCCTGTACGGAAGAATAAAGCGTGAGCTTCGTCTTAAGCCTCTGAAACTCTGGGGAAGCTATCAAATGGCCAGAGAGCTCGATATTGCAAAGCTGGACGATTTCTTTAAGGTTCACTCGGTATTCGGTGGCTTTCCCCGCTACTGGGTGGCCATTGAGGACGAAGGTCTGGAAGGGAGGAACGCGGAGGAAATCCTGAGGGAGCTGTTTTTTGATGAATACGCTCCCCTCGCCGAGGAAGTGCCCAAGATACTCTCTCTTGAATTCGGGAAGAGGTCCGGAGTTTACTACGACATCCTGGAGGCGATAGCCAAAGGGGCCACCTCGATAAGCGGAATAGCGGGCTACCTCAACAGGGACGAAACTTCCCTGACCAGACAGCTCCGGGAGCTCGTGCATTATTTCAGGCTTGTTGACTACGACAGGGCGGTTCTGGGGAAGAGGAGTGTTCTCTACATAAGCCACCCACTGGTGGCCTTCTGGTTCAGGTTCGTTCAGCCAAATCTTAGCATGTACGAGTTTGACAGGGAAAGGCTGTGGAAGCGGGTAAAAAATGGAATGGGGGACTATGTAGGTAAAAGGTTTGACTTCGCGTGCAGGGAGCTGCTTCTTCTTGAGGAACTGCCCTTCAAACCGGTCAGCATCGGAAGGCACTGGGGTTATTACCGGGAGAAAGGTGTTAGGAAGGTGTACGAAATAGACGTAGTGGCCCTTGACGAGAGCGGAAAACGGGCAATATTCGGGGAATGCAAATGGAGAAACCGAGCTCAGAACGGGCAAAAACTCGTGGAAGAACTCAAAAGGAAGGTGGAGCTGACGGGCTGGAAGGGGGAGGCCCACTATCTCCTGATTGGCAAGAGTTTCAAGAACGTCCCTGAGGGGGTTAAGGTTATAGACGAGGAAAGGATTAGGAAACTCCTGGAGGGATCGGAATGAACCGCGACGAACTCGTCTCGTTCCTGAATGAATACCTCAACGTCTCAGCCTACCCCGACAAATCCAGCAACGGCCTCCAGGTGGAGGGGAAGGAGGAGGTTGAACGCGTTGCCTTCACGGTGGATACGACTCTCAGGACGATAGAGCGCGCAGCTGAGGCCGGTGCCGACATGATGATAGTCCACCACGGCATGATATGGGGTGGGATAAACTACGTAACCGGGATACACTACAAACGCTTGAAAGCGCTGCTCTCTTCAGGGATTAACCTCTACGCGGCTCATCTTCCGCTCGATGCCCACCCAGAGGTCGGAAACAACGTTGAACTACTTAGGCTCCTGGGACTGGAGCCGAAAGGGCCTTTCGGTGAATACAGAGGACTCTCCATCGGATTCTGGGGAGAGTTCGAGGAGCCGCAACCGATAGAGAAAATCGCGGGGATAATCGCGGAGAAGCTCGATACAGCTGTGAAGACCTACGAGTTCGGGAAGAGGGAAATTAAAACCGTCGGGGCAATCAGTGGGGAGGGTGCCTTCGCTCTGGAAGAAGCCCGGAGGAAGGGAATCGACCTGCTCATAACCGGAGAGTTCGGCCACGCGGACTACCTAACGGCCATCGACCTGCCACAGAGCGTTCTGGTTGCCGGCCACTACAAGACCGAGACCCTTGGTGTTAGAGCCCTGATGCCGCTCCTCAGGGAGAAGTTCGGGCTGGATGTATTTTTCATCGACGAACCGACCGGGCTCTGACTTCCTTCGTTTTCACATTTTGCTTTTCCCTTGAGTTAAAGGATTCCCAAATGGGTCTATCAGGCCGGCGCGGATGAGGGATGAGCTGATCTTCGGCCCTATCCTGCTCCGTACGAGCTTTATCGTGATCACATCAAGCGGAGGTAGCCCCTTCTCTTCCCTCGCCCGGTTAACGATGATGGCCCCTTTGTACGTCTCTTCGCTGACGACGATGGCCTCAAGGTCTTTCAGCCTGTCGGCAAAGCCGATGGCGGTGTGTATCTTGATAACCCGGTAGTTCCTGAGGCCATTTACCTCGAAGAACTTGAGGAGATCCCGAAGGCGGAGCCCGTAGGGAAGTATTTTTTCGGCGTAGGGCTTATTCACAATCATCTCATCGGAGGTTAGGCCCACGTAGACGTACTCCCCAACTTCAAACGCCTTTCTGAGGAGGGCCTTGTGGCCGAGATGGAGCCTGTCAAACGTGCCACCCACTACAACCTTCCGGTACGGCTTCTGGCCCATTGACAACCCTCACAGGGGCTCGAATTCCCTCAGAAGGAGGGCCCTTTCACGCTCGTCTAACGCTTCCCCGTCCGCGAACACTACGAGAGTAGAGCCTGCCGATGTCACGTGATCCTTCAGGTTGATGAGGAACTTAAAGACCGATGTGAAATCACTATAGAGGAGGAGGTACTCAAGGCAGTCAATGACGACGAGGGAACCGGGCCTCTCCCTGACGAACCTTATGGCGTTGTCCTGAATTACATGAAGCGCCGTTGGGGAGATCCCCTTGTCAGTGACCTGGGTTATCCAAACCGGCACCACAAAATCGCCAAGTTCGGAGTAAAAATTCGGGTTTCGGGTGAAAACAATGGTCGGGCGCTGAAAGGATTTTATGACGTTGAGCACCTCGAACATCTTCCCGCGGGAGCCCATTATTAAATAGGCTCCTGTAAGGGCATCCTTTTTATCCTGGGGGGAAGGTTGGGATGGAGAAGTGGACGCCAGCGGGATGTATGAGTTCTCAAGTCGAATCACATACACTACCATCGTATAGATAACGCCAACTATCGAGACACCGTAAAAAAATACGTATAGGTAGCCTGCGTAAGGAACCTGGACAAAATCCGCAATGAGATCAACGGTCCTACCCGCAACACCAAAAGCCAAGAAGACAACTGCACTCCTTATGAACGGCTTGAGCTCAGCGGTGTAGCGGTTCCACCGCTTGGCGAAGAAGTACCATACGTAGAGGAGGGCAATCAGGAGGGTTACATCGTATACCAGCTGATACGTCGGAACCAGCAATTCCATAGTTCAACACCATCTGAGCCATTTAATTCTCGACGGCCCGTTAGCACGTCATCACGTGTTACTTAAACCTTTCGTCAAAACTAAAGGTTACCAAGTTACCTCGACCTCATCCGTGCGGAACTTCTGTCTGACTACGGTGTCTTCAATTTTAAACCTTATGCCGCCGCGGTACATTCTCAAACCTGTGTAAGCTATCATCGCACCGTTGTCTCGGCACAGATTGTAAGGTGGGACGAAGAACTCTATTCCTCTGTCCTCGGTCATTATCCTGAGCATCTCGCGGAGGCGGTTGTTAGCCGCGACCCCTCCCACCAGGACGACCTCTTCCTTTCCAGTATGAGCTACTGCCCTCTCCGTGACCTCTACAAGGGCAGAAAAGGCCGTCTCCTGGAAGGAGTAGGCCAGATCCTCGATACGGTATTTACCGGTCCGGTACTTTCTGACGGCCTCCGTGAGGACTCCCGAGAAGCTCAAGTCCATTCCTTTAACAGCGTACGGAAGCTCGATGTATCTCTCCCCGTTCCGGGCGAGCTTCTCTATCTTCGGTCCGCCGGGGAAGCCTATCCCAAGTTCCCTCGCGAAGGTGTCTATAGCGTTCCCAATGCCTATGTCCAGTGTCTCACCGAAGACGCGGTAGCGGCCGCCTTCTAAAGCCAGAACCTGCGTGTTGCCGCCGCTCACATAGAGGCCGACCGGATCCTTAACCCCGAACATCTTGGTAATCTCGACGTGCGCGATACAGTGGTTTACCCCAACTATGGGTTTGTTGTACTTTATCGCCAGCGCCCTCGCGGCGGTGGCCACGACCCTCAAACACGGGCCCAATCCCGGCCCCTGGGAGAAGGCTATGACGTCAACGTCCTCCATGGTTATTCCCGCAGTTTCAAGAGCCTTCCTAAGGAGGAGCTTGAGGAGGCTAGCGTGGTGCTCTGCGGCCTCCTTTGGATGGATACCACCTTTTTCGGTCGTTAGGGTGTCGAATACGTTGGCAAGGACTTTTTTCTCCGTCACGATGCCAATGCCAAGAGTATGGGCTGTTCCCTCGATGCCGAGAGCTATCATGTTGGAGGCCTCATAAAAAGGTGTTAAAAAAGTTATTGGGTGGGCCCATGAGAATGCAGTCACATACCTGAAACCGAGAGAACTGCAGGTTTTTAAGGCCAACCCACCAGGGTTTGAAGGTATGAAAGCCATTGGAGTTATCAGGACTTCAAGACGGGAACGCCTCAGCAAGGACGAATTCGAGGAGCTCCTCAGAAGTGCGGGTTACGACGTCCCCACAATACTTAAGCAGAACAGGGGAGAGCATCCACGCTACAACATCGGGCCGGGAAAGCTGAAGGAGCTCAAGGCTCTAGTGGAGGAGCTGAAGCCGGATAAGATCATCTTCGCTAACAGGCTTACCCCAAGTCAGGCCTACAACCTCTGGAAGGGGCTGAATGTCGAGGTGATGGACCGCTGGCAGCTCGTCCTTGAAATCTTTGAGAAGAGGGCCCACTCCAAGGAGGCTAAACTCCAAGTGGAGCTGGCATCACTCCAGTATGAGGTTCCACTCGTTAAGGAAGCGATAAGGAGGATAAAACTCGGTGATAGGGCAGGATTTAAGGGTATGGGCGAGTACCAGACCCAGCAGTACCTCAAGCACATCCGATACAGGATGGGGAAGATAAGAAAGGAGCTGGACAGGGTTAGAGCCGATAGAGAGGTCAAAAGGAAGAGAAGGGAAGAGCTGGGGTTTATCCTCATAGCTCTAGCTGGCTACACGAACGCGGGGAAGAGCACGCTCCTCAACACCCTCTCCGGGGAGGACGTTGAGGCAAGGCAGCAGATGTTCACAACCCTCGACACCACCACCCGGAGGTTTCAGCTCGGCGGAAAGAGGGTTCTCGTTACCGATACCGTCGGCTTCATCGACAACCTGCCGCCGTTCATCGTTGAAGCGTTTCATTCAACCCTGGAGGAGATAGTGAAGGCGGACATTCTCCTACTAGTCCTCGACGCAAGTGAGGCATGGAGTGAGATAAGGAGAAAGCTCCTGGCATCCCTCCGGGTTCTCAGGGAGCTAAAAACCCTCGACAAGCCGATGGTCGTTGCCCTCAATAAGATAGACGTGGTGAGCAGCGGACATTCTTTTGAAGTAAAGCGCCTGACCGAGGAGTTGCTCGAAGAGAGGGTTCCTGGTGCCAGGGTGGTGTGGATCTCGGCCAAAAAGAAAACCCTAGATGAACTCTACAGGGTCCTTGAGGAGATAATCCCAGGACTACCAAAGTACAGGCCCTTCAGGATACGGATATCACCTGGGGGAAACGTCCCAAAGGTTCTTTCGGTATTATCAGAGATAGGAGAGGTTTTGAAGGTTTCATACGGCGAGGAGACCGTGGTGGAGGCGCTCATCCAGGTGGGAATGATAAAAGAGCTGACAGGACTAGGAGTAAAGATAGAGCACTTAAACGAGGCCAGCAAGGCTGAAGAGTCTGAAAACAACGAGTGATATCGGGATCGCTATCGTCAGGATCGCCACCCAGCCGAAGAGGATGTCCTTGATGACCTTTCTGTCAATGCCCTCGCCTGTGATTATTCCAGCTCCAACAACTCCTCCAACTATAGTCTGGCTTGAGCTAACGGGAAGACCAAGGATGTTGGCCAAGCTGACGGGGATGGCAGAGCCGAACTGGGCGGAGAATGCCGAAATAGGGCCCAGGGCGGTTATCTTACTCTCGACGGTGTGCATGACGGCGTAGCTGAAGGTGAGGGAACCCATGGCCAAGCTAAGTGCCACGAGAATTCCGGCAGCCCTCGGTTCCAGGAATCCGGCACCAACTGTAGGGCCGGAGGCGTTTGCAACTTCGTTCGTCCCGAAGTTAACGGCCATGTAGGAGCCTCCGAGAATGGCCAGGGCCTTGTATAGTGCCTCGATCGTGGACACGCTCTTCATGAAGAGACTACTTTTCCGTAGAACTTGTAGAGAATCGCCACGAGGATTCCGGAAAGGATTGGAGAGACAACCCAAGCCGCAGCTATCTTAAGCATTGTGAACCAGTTGACGGGGCACCTATGCTGAGCCCAACGCCGACGACCCCTCCAATAATGGCCCGAGTCGTGGAGACGGGAAGCCCCTGATAGTAGCGAGGAAGAGAAGAACCACAAAAAAGCCGTGGAGTTCCTTGAGTCCAAAGCCGTTTCCGGGGTGAGGTTCGTAATCGGGCGCCCAGTTCTGATGGAGTTTCTCAACGGGACATCAAAGAGAGCCGGAAAAAAGGTCGCACTCGAACTCAAGAGGCCGATAGAGGCGATTAGGTTCGTAATAATTGAAAAAGAGACCGAGGAAGACTGGGAAAGGGCGTGGGAGATATTTGAAAGGTTTGACGACCACGACGGGATGGACGTTACAGACTGCCTAAGCTTCGCCATCATGGAGAGGCCCGGCATAAGGGAGACCTTCACCTTCAACGGGGATATTATCGCAGTTGGTTACAAGATAAAACTTAGGCTTTAGAGATGTCTGATTTCTCTTCCCTACAGATGACCAACAGACCTCACCTCAAAAGATATTTATACACCACCTCCAAGTCCGGCACATGAGGCTCTTACTCACAACCTCTCAGGGGATCGAGGACATCACCGGAAGAGAAGCCGCATCGCTTATGGAAAAGCTTGGAGTTCCGTTTCGAGTGGAAGAGAAGCCCTTAGGCGTTGAGGGGAGACTGCTCCTTGAGGCGGGTGAAGCTTACTACACCGACGAAAAGGGCAGAAAGAGGGAGCTTAGCATAGCAACTTACCTCAACGAGAACTCAAGGCTCCTCCACAGGGTTATTCTGGAGATAGCGAGCGAAAAGTTTGGGGGCATTGGGGAGGAAGAGCCTGAAACTGCCCTAAAGAGAATAAAGGAGTTCGTCTCGTCCCTTCCTGTTGAGCGCTTCGTGAAAGTGAGTGAGAGCTTTGCCGTCAGGCCCTTCAGGAAGGGCGAGCACAGGATAACGAGTCTGGATATTTCGAGAAAAGTTGGTGAAGCAATCTTTGAGAGGCTTTCGCGCTTTGGGAGTCCGAAAGTGAACCTCGACCATCCAGCAGTCATCTTCCGCGCCGAACTCGTTGGGGATGCCCTCTTCCTCGGGATAGACACGACCGGCGATTCCTCTCTTCATAAGAGGCCCTGGAGGGTCTACGACCACCCGGCACACCTAAAGGCAAGCATAGCCAACGCGCTCATAGAGCTGGCCAAACCTGATGGCGGGCCTTTTATAGACCCATTCTGCGGGAGCGGGACGATACTCATCGAACTTGCCCTCAGAGGCTACGAGGGGAGGATAATTGGCGTCGAGAAGTACAGGAAGCACATAATCGGGGCAAAAATGAACGCCCTGGCCGCTGGGGTGCTGGATAGGATAGAGTTCATTCAGGGCGACGCCACGAAGCTTTCCCAGTACGTCGGGAGCGTTGATTTTGCAGTCAGCAACCTTCCCTACGGCCTAAAGATCGGGCGGAAGAGCATGATACCGGGGCTTTACATGGACTTCTTCGGCGAGCTCGCCAAAGTCCTCGAAAAGCGTGGAGTGTTCATAACGACTGAAAAGAGGGCGATAGAGAAGGCCATGGCTGAGAACGGCTTCAAAATCGTTCACCACCGCCTCATTGGGCATGGCGGACTAATGGTTCACACCTATGTTGTGGAATAGAGAACAAGTGTCCATCTGGGTATGTTTTATTGCAGCAATATTTATATTTTCCAACCATCCTTCTGATAACCATAATATTTATATTTTCTGACCTTCTTTTAAACACCGGTGAACTCCATGAAGAGAGTTATCTCGGTGTTTATCGTCCTGCTGCTGGGGCTCTCCCTGGCGGCAAGTGGCTGTATATCCGGAGGAAACAGCTCGGGTACGAGCTCGAGCCACTCGACTAGTGGCGGGGGAACAAGCAGCCAAAAGCAGGTAGAGCTCTCCGTAATGGTTCCACAGGGGGATCCCACCCTCCAGCCATTCATTCAAACTGTTGCAAATGATTTCATGGCTAAACATCCTAACGTTAAGATCACGTTGCAGCCCGTCCCCTTTAGCCAGATGGTAACTACCGCTTTGGCCGCCCTCAAGAATAAGAACCCGTCGCCCAGTATCATAATCTTCTATCCTTCACAGGCTTCATCACTAGGCCCATGGCTGCTGGATCTGAGGAAATATTTTGACAATGGTCTGTTCAACAAGAGCGATATTCCTGAGTCATCGATGCTTCCGGTGTATCTACTGGACAAGAATGGCAACGTTCAGAAGATCTTCGGTGTCCCGTTCCAGCAGGTTTTCGGCTACGTGCTAATATACCGGAAGAGCATTTTCAACAATAAGACCTTGCAAGAAGAGTTCCAGCAGAAGTACGGGTTCCCCTTCGACCCGAAGGAATGGTCATCATGGGATCAGCTGATTGCAGCGGCGAGCTTCATACAATCCAAGCATCTCACAAAGTGGGCCCTGCTGTTCCCCGATGGTCTAGAACAGTCCATATTCAACACTTACACCGGGATCTTCTACACTTACGCCCTGAGCATGAATGACAGTTGCCCGGACATTCCGATCAAAGATGGGAAGATACCCACACATGGGTACTGGCTATATGTGAAGGAAGAGAACGGTACGATCGTCCCCACCTTTGATTGTCCCTCGGCTATCGAGGCATTGAAGGAGTATAAGAAGCTGATACAGTTTGAGCCGCCGATTGATGAACAAGCGATGGAGTACAGTCAGATCAGGGACCTCTTCAGGACTGGAGACTACGCCATGGTCGCAGCTTGGACTAGCTTCATACCAGTTTACAATGGCACCGGCTCGAAGGTCGCAGGTGATATCGATGTGGCACCCCTGCCCGGTGGCAAGAACCCCTGGGGCACAAGCCAGGCGCCGACGTTTATAGGTATAAACCCGTATGCCCCTGACGTTAAAATGGCCGCTGAGTTCATAGCATTCCTGCTACAGCCGAGTGAGATGAAGAAGGGTGCAGAACAGGTGGGATTCATACCGGCAACATTCTCAGGCCTTAGGGAGGCTTCAAAAGTACCTAAAACTGCCTGGGTGAAACAATTCATGCCCCTATTGGAGAAGTCCGCTATAACCAATATTCAGAGGCTTACGCTGCAGAATAGGATCCTAAACTTCTTCACCGGTCTGAAGCCAATATTCATCAACGAGGTCGCAAAGTACTTCAGAGGGCAACAGACAGCTGAGCAGGCGATGCACACTATTACCGAGCAATGGGAGAAGATAATGAAAGTGTCACCGAGTTGAGGAAACACTAAAGGGGAGAGGGGACCATGAAAAGGTTTAATAAGATTGATAAACACGTTTTTTTGCTGGCCCTCCCAGGGCTAGCCTATATTCTTGTTTTTACCCTTTACCCTATCTTAAACAATTTTTATCTTAGCCTTCATGAGCAAGATATTTATGGTCATCTTCACTGGGTGGGTCTTGGAAATTACAAATGGTTTACAGTAGACCCGTATTTTAACAATATATTGCATAATACTCTCCTATATTCCCTGGCAACGCCTACTATAGATATTATTTTGGCGGTACCCATTGCGATAGCCTTGAAGAGGATTGGTGGGAAATGGCTCATACCGCTTATGGTTTCCGCGTTTATACCGTGGGTTACGGCCGCCATGGCCTGGTACCTGTTCCTCAATCCCAACTATGGTTTGGGCTACTATCTCTTCGCATATGGTATAATACACACGAATCCAATGATGTCAAAATGGACCATAGTGCTTATAGATGTTTGGGAAACACTGCCTACGAGCGTCTTATTAATTTATGCTGGGCTGAGGGCCATACCGAAGAGTATAGAGGAAGCGGCCCATGCCGATGGGCTTACTGGAGCTAAGAAGTTGCTGAGCGTGGATCTCCCCCTTGTAATTCCAAATATTCTAACGGCATTCATACTGGCAACACTGGCTGGCTTTTTCACTTTTGATCCGATATATATTGGGACTTCTCAGGCTGGGCCTAGGATACTGGATGACTTGGCGTTCTATGCTTACGTTAACTTTTTCAATCTGGAGCCAGGATATGCTGCAGCCTTAATAGTACTAATGACAATAATCTCCACCATCCTATCAGTGGCGTATCTGAAATTGATGTATTCTAAGAAAGCTATGAGGCTCCCCGTGCCCCGATTTATACCCAATAAGGAGGTTCCCAAGGTACTCCACTATCTCGTCCTTGGGATAGTATTAGTATTCATACTCGTTCCCTTCGCTTGGCTGATACTCGTCTCCCTGAAGACACCTCTGGAGGTAATACAGACACCTCCTACGATATTACCCCATCATATAAGCCTCGGGAACTATAAGTGTGCGCTGTGGGTTTCATGTAACCATCCAGGTGTTCCTATGGGAGGATTACCATTCCTTATAACCAGCCTTGGAGTTTCAACGATCAATGTGCTGATAACAGTGTTGCTAGCTGGCATGTTGGCCTATGCAATGTCAGTCCATAGGTTCGGTGGGAACAAGCTCGTTACGTACATACTCTACCTTACGGCCACACCAACGCTAATCTACATAATACCATTCTACATAATCCTGAAGCACCTTAACATTATCAACACCTGGTGGGGGTTAATCCTTGTATATCCCGTGATGACGATACCGTACAATACGTGGATCCTCTACAACTACTACAAGACGTTCCCGAAGCAGATGGAGGAGGCTGCACTAGCCGATGGAATGTCGAGGATAAAAGCGTTCTTCAAGGTAGTTCTTCCACTCAATAAGTCGGGGCTTAGTGTCGCGGCAATATATGCGTTCATATTCTCTTGGGGGGCCTTAGTATTCCCGCTGGCATTTACCTATACTCCACTGGACCTGAGGCACTTCTGGAGGTTGAGCGGTGCCGAAACATATTCGATCTATATTGCGATGCTGATGAGTCCCGCAACTGCGAGCTATGGTGCTGTGGCCGCAGCCGGGATACTTAGCTCTCTACCTCCGTTAGTCCTGCTGGTATTGGCACGTAACAACCTGGAGAAACTGTGGGGGCTGAGGTGAGGAGATCATGCTCGTACTTGAGAATATTAGGAAGAGGTTCAAGGATTTTGAACTCTACATCGAGAAGCTGGAGTTCTATGATAACGAGTACGCAGTGATAGTTGCGCCATCGGGATCTGGTAAGACTACCACCCTGCGCATAATCGCTGGCCTCGAAACCCCAGACGAAGGGAGAGTGATCCTTGACGGGGAGGATATTACTAATCTTCCACCCTGGAAGAGAAACATTGGTATAGTATTCCAGAACTATGCATTATACCCTCACTTAACAGCCTTAGAGAACATTGCCATGCCACTGAAGATAAAGGGGCTTGACAGTGAGGAGATACATGAGAAGGTGATAGAGATAGCGAAAATACTGGAGATAGAGAAGATTCTGGATAAGTATCCAAGCCAGTTATCTGGAGGACAGCAGCAGAGGGTTGCATTGGCTAGAGCATTAGTGAAGGAGCCAAAGGTACTCCTGCTGGATGAACCTCTTAGCAACATAGATGCTAGGCTCAAACTGGATCTTAGGGGTTTTCTGAAGAGTGTTCAGAGAAGGCTACACATGACGGCAATACATGTCACGCACGATCAGGAGGAGGCCATGGCCATTGGTGACAGGATAGTGATAATAAACGAGGGGAGGATTGAGCAGGTTGGGACACCTGTAGAAGTGTACAATAGACCTAAAACCCTCTTTGTATACAATTTCGTTGGGCTAAGCAACCTTCTCCCAGGAAGCATGTTCGGTTTCAGCGACAATGTGATCGTAGGGTTTAGGCCCGAGAACGTAATGATATCCCTCACGGAGGACACAGGGTTGAAGGCTGAGGTCCTCACAATACAATATCTTGGCTCTCATAATCTGATAGAACTTAGAGTGGGGGAACATACGATTAAAGCCAGGACGAGCTTTGAGCTTCCCGTCAAAGAGAAGGAAACTGTTTACATTAAAATACCGCGTGAGAAAATGCTGCTCTTCGATAAAAAAGGAGGTGAGCTGATAAAATGATAATTCACTTCTTTGGTACTGGAGCCGGTGGGAGTCCTGGATCCAAGAGGTTCAGATCGTCCACCCTATTCGAGTTCGATGATGATCGCATCTTGCTAGTGGACTGTGGGGTGGGATGTCACTATAGACTGTCAGATAAGGGACTGCTAACAGAGGTCGATACAGTCTTTATAACCCACTCACATATAGACCACTTTCTAGGATTACCCGAGTTTCTCTTTCAGGCACACTTAGAGGGGAGAAAGAAGGAACTAACAGTATATGCCCCAAGGATCGTTGGGAGGATGATAGAGGTTGTAGCACCCTACCTTTACACAAGCCTGGGATTTAAGTGGGAGCTGAAAAACATAGAGCCGAGAACAATAAACGAGCTGGGTGACAATAAGTTATTTTTCTGCAGAGCATGCCATCCCACGGCGGAAGAAGCATATGCACTCCTCATACAGACCTCAGGAGGGTTGCGGATAGCTTATAGTGGCGACACTTCCGAGCCATGCCAGGACTTCTTAGAGTGCATTGGTGGAAGAGCGGATGTTTTGATTCATGAGGCAACATGTAATGAGAATAATAAAGACGTCTGCTATAAGTACGGACATACGACCACCATGGAAGCTGTGGAGCTCGGTGAGAAGCTGGGAGCCAAGCTAACGATACTGAACCATATAGACGAATACTTCAATAGCACCATAATACAGGACGTTGCACGGCTAAGGCTAAAGTACAGGACAAAGATACTCGTTCCGAATGACCTGGATTCTATCTATATCTAAGGGAGCGACGAGATAATGTGCAAGAAGGTTTTTATATTTTTACTGTCATACTCTTAATTCTCAACATCAAGTTGCGACGTAACAGTTATGGGAAGTTTTTTGTCTCCCTTAAAGTTTTAGCGGCGGGCTCTGTAAAGGGCAACAGAACATTTTATCAACTTCCATTGGTAGTTGTTTCACTGTGATCCACCCATATCCTAATAGGATGGGGGGAGATATATGTACACCTATGTTGTAGAATAGAGAACAATTATCTATATAGATTCATTACCTAAATATATTTTATTGCGGCAATCTTTATATTTTCTGACCTTCTTTTAAACACCGGTGAACTCCATGAAGAGAGTTATCTCGGTGTTTATCGTCCTGCTGCTGGGACTCTCCCTGGCGGCAAGCGGCTGCATCTCAGGAGAAAAGGGCGCTAATGCAACCTCGTCCAGCACGGCACAGACTTCAAGCCAGAGCTCTTCTCAGGCAAAGGTAATAACAATCCGCACCACAGGCGCAACCTTTCCCCAGTATCAGATACAGAAGTGGATTGAACTCTACCAAAACTCACATCCTAACGTTAAAATTGAATATCAGGGGGGAGGAAGCGGATACGGTCAGGAGACGTTTCTAAAGGGACTTACCGACATCGGCAGGAGCGATCCCGCCGTTAGTGCTGATGTGTGGAAAAAATTCCTGTCAACAGGTGACCAGCCACTCCAGTTCCCGGAGATAGTTGGTGCCGTTGTCGTGGCATACAACTTACCGGGAATCGGGGGAGGACTGAGACTAAGCCAGGCTGTTCTTGCCAAAATATTCCTCGGTGAAATTCAGTACTGGGACGACCCCGCTATCAAAAACCTTAACCCCAGTCTAAACCTTCCACACAGGAAAATAATAGTCATCCACAGAAGTGATGCAAGCGGAACCACCAAGATATTCACCACATACCTCAGCATCATAAGCAACGAATGGGCCAAGAAGGTTGGAGCGGGCCTGGTAGTAAACTGGCCAGTTGACGGGCTCGGAAGGGGATTAGCCGGGAAGGGGAACCCCGGGGTTGTGGCCATACTTAAAAACACTCCGTATAGTATAGCGTATACGGAACTCTCCTATGCTATAGAAGATAATCTGAGCATTGCAGCCATACAAAACAGAGCAGGGAATTTTGTTCTGCCAACGAACACAACTATAAAATCTGCCGTTTTAGCGGTTAAATCCTATATCCCCGCACCCACTGAAGGGTATAAAGAGAACCTTACACAGCTCTTGAATGCGCCGGGAAATAACTCATACCCAATAGTGGCATTCAGTCACATCCTCGTCTGGCAGAACAAGGGGGGAAAGCACTACAGCAAGGAGAAGGCGCAGGCTATCAAAGACTTCCTTACCTGGATTCTGACAGAGGGGCAGAAGTCAAAAAACCTCGCTCCTGGCTACGTTGGCCTGCCCCCCGCGGTCGCTCAGATAGGCCTCAAGGCTGTGAATATGATAGAGACAGGCTGAAGCCTTCTTTTTTCCTTCTTCTGGGTGAGAACGATGAAGCTCGGTGTCAACTCCTCCATCATCAGAGAAATCAGCGGGAAAGGATTTTCCTTGGATGATCTCCATGTGGACTTCGTTGAGCTCGGCTTTGACGACGCCGGTCTCCTCACTGAAAAAGGAGAGATAAACGAGGAGGTCATCAAAAACCTGAGCAGCCTTGGTGTGGAGTTCACCCTTCACGCACCGACTTCCGATGGAAAGAACCCCCTGGTAGATCTTGGAGTTTATGGGATGGAACCGGTGAAGAGGATGGAGAAGGTAATCAGGATAGCGAACCATCTTGGCGTGGAGGTCATCGTTGTCCACGGCGGAGACATAAGAAAGAGCTACACAAAGGCCTATGTGAACACTCTAAAGCATCTGAGAGAGCTGAAACCCATAGCGGAGAACAGTGGAGTAAAGCTCGTCATCGAGAACCTCTTTGAGGGGAAAATCGGAGCACTTCCACATGAGCTCCTCTCCTTCGCTAACGAAGGCTTTGAGCTGTGCTTCGACATCGGACACGCTTTCCTGACTTCCATGAATTCAGGGCTTAGAATGGACGAGTTCAGTGTTCTCTTCCCCTACACAAGCCACCTCCACATCCACGACAACAATGGCTACGAAGATGAACACAGGCCGCTCGGAGAGGGTATGATCGGTTTTTCCTACGCCGGCAGAGTGGTGGAGCTTACCAAAGCTGAAAGGGCCGTTCTGGAGATAAGGAGGTACAGGAAAAAGAGTTCAATCCTTTCAAACGTGAGCTTTCTCAAGGGGAAGCCAGACGAAAATTTTTTCCGAATGAACAAGGCAGAAGGGGGTAGTGAGGCGTGAGGAAGGTAGAATCGTTCAATGTTGCAACGTATCCTGCCGTCATCATCGTCTTCCTGCTGTTCGCGGGGATGCTTTTCGTTTACTTCACCAACGCCCTTCCGGCCCTTCACAGGTACGGCCTCGACATCTACACAAAGAACGTCTGGAAAGCGGCGGAAGAACCGAGCAAAGAGGTTTACGGCATAGCGGCAGCCATATGGGGAAGCGTCTACACCGCCCTCATAGCAATTCTCATAGCCCTACCTCTATCGTTGGCCTACTCGGTATTCGTCGTTGACTACGCGCCGAAGAGGCTTAAGAACGCCTTCATAATCCTCTCTGACATAATGGCGGGCCTTCCGACGATAATCTACGGCATATGGGGAGCGTTCTTCCTCGTCCCGTTCCTGAGGGAGTGGGTTATGAAACCACTTTACGAGCACCTCTCGTTCATTCCACTCTTTTCATATCCGCCGGTCGGGGGCTACGGCTACCTCTCGGCAGGGGTCCTCCTGGCGATAATGGTCACTCCCTTTGCATCCGCTATAATAAGAGAGGCCTACAACATGGTGCCCTTCACGTATAAAGAAGCAATCTACTCCCTTGGGGCAACGAGGTACGAGGCGACAAAAGTCCTCCTCAGCTACATAAAACCGGCGATAGTTTCAGGGACGATCCTCGCCTTTGGGAGGGCCGTAGGTGAGACGGTAGCCGTTTCCCTTGTGATAGGGAACACATTCAACCTCACCACAGCTCTCTTTGCTCCGGGCTACACCGTCTCTTCATTAATAGCCAACCAGTTCGGTAACGCATTCATCTATGAGTACATGACCTCAACGCTCTTCGCGGCTGGATTAATCCTCTTCGTAATTGGCCTGGCCGTGAACGTGGTCGGCCTCAAGATGCTCAAGAGGTGGGAGAGAGATGTTAGCATCTAACAGGAAAGCGAAGGAAAAGGCCTTTTTCATTGGGATAGGCACACTCACCATCCTGATATTCATCCCCCTGTTCCACATCATAGCCACAGTCCTTATCAAGGGCTTTCCAGTGATAGCTGAAAGGGGAACGAGGTTCCTCACGGGAACGCTCAGCGAGGGAGGAATAGGCCCGGCCATAGCGGGAACCTTCATCCTCACTTTCCTCTCGGCCCTCCTCGGCCTCCCGGTGGCCTTCCTCGTCGGGATCTATGCCTACGAGTACCCGAAGAGCACCCTCGGCCAGTGGACCAAGACCCTCCTCCAGATAATGATGGAGTTCCCGACGATACTGGTCGGAGTCTTTGTGATGCAGATCGTGGCGGTCCCTATGGGGACTTACTCCGCTCTGGCGGGGGCCTTAGCACTGGCGATAATCCTCATTCCCTACGTGGCCGTTTACACCCACGAGGCCCTCAGAGAGATACCATCAACATACAGGGAGGCCGGCTTTTCCCTCGGTATTACGAGGGCGAGGGTCGTCTTCAGAATCCTCGCACCGATGGCGAAGCGCGGCATTTTGACCGGCGTCCTCATAGGTATGGCCAAAGTGGCTGGAGAGACCGCACCGCTCCTCTTCACCGCTGGAGGGCTGTACGAGAGCTATCCATTGTCGATAACCAAGCCTGTCGGTGCCGTTCCACTCCTCATCTACCAGCTCATCCAGAGTCCGAATCCCGCTGACCATGCAACCGCCTGGGGGGCCTCGCTGGTTCTCCTTATCATCTTCCTCGGGATATTCATCCCGATACGCCTTAGCCTGAAGGAGGTGAGACTGTGAACTTCGCGATAGAGACGGTTAACCTTAACGTTTACTACGGCCAGAACCACGTGATAAAGGGCGTCGACCTCAAAATCCCGGACAAAGGGGTCTTTGCACTTATGGGGCCGAGCGGCTGTGGAAAGAGCACAATGCTGAGAACGTTCAACAGGCTGATAGAGTTGAACGAAGATGCAAAGGTCGAGGGTGAAGTCAGGCTCTTTGGAGAGAACATCTATTCGGAGGACGTTGACCCGATAGAGGTCAGGAAGAGGGTGGGGGTGGTATTCCAGTACCCAAACCCGTTTCCTCACCTGACCATATACGACAACGTGGCGATAGGCCCCAAGCTAAACGGACTGGTTAAGTCCAAGGAAGAGCTCGACGAGCGGGTTGAGTGGGCTTTGAAGAAAGCCGCCCTCTGGGACGAGGTGAATGACAGGCTGAACGACTATCCCAGGAACCTCTCTGGAGGGCAGAGGCAGAGACTCGTTATAGCGAGGGTACTCGCCATGAAGCCTGAAGTCCTTCTGATGGACGAACCGACGGCCAACATAGACCCTGTTGGAACTGCCAAGATAGAGGAGCTCCTCCTTGAGCTCAGAGAAGACTACACGATAGTACTCGTCACCCACTTGCCTGCCCAGGCTGCCAGGGTGGCTGACCACGTTGCCTTCCTCTACCTCGGTGAGCTGATTGAGGTTGGGCCGGCGAGAAAGGTCTTCGAGAACCCGGAGCATGAATTAACCGAGAAATATGTTACGGGAGCACTGGGGTGATACCATGAGGAAACTCCTTGACATGGGTGAAGAACAGCTCAGGAAGCTGATAAACGAGATGGGAAACGATGCTCTCAACTCTCTGGAGAACTCTAAGAAAAGTCTTGAAGGAGAGTTCAACTCGACGGAGGAGATATCTAGCAAGCTTCACCTTCTCAGGAACGAGGTCCTCGATATAGCGACCGAGCTCCTCGTAAGATACTCGCCGGTTGCCAGCGATCTGCGCTTCATTCAGAGTTCGATAGATGTGTCCTACGACCTCTACAGGATTTCGCGCTACGCCATGGAGATAGAGAGGACGGCAAGGATAGTCGGAGCCGAGGAGAGCGAGCTCCTCAAGGAAGGCTTTGAGCTGACGGTCGAGGCGGTTAAAACTGCAACAGAGGCCTTTGAGAACCTCGATGAAGTCTCTGCCGGAAAGCTCCTTGAGATAGACAACAGGATAGACGACCTCTACATCCAGTCACTGGAGAACCTGAAAAGCTCGGCCTCTTCTCCGGTCGAGGCCCTCATAATGCGCCACCTGGAGAGGATAAGCGACCACGCGAAGGAAATCGGGGCGAGGGTCGTTTACGTGAAGGAAGGGAAGAGGGTATAGTTCGTCTGTGGTTCTTTTGGTCGTCTTATTATTTTTAAGTTTAGGAACACTAAGAGAGCAAACAACAAAAAAGAATGATCAGCACAGTATCGAGCCCTCACTCAGAACGTCGAACTCTACCTTCCCTATCCCTTCTATCCACGCCTCTATGTGGTCGCCGTGCCTCAGCGGGCCGACGCCGGCAGGTGTTCCTGTCGCTATTATGTCGCCCGGTTCGAGCGTCATCACCGAGCTTATGTACTCTATCAGCTCCGGAACTTTAAAGACCATCCCACTCGTCCTTCCAAGCTGTCTCAGCTCGCCGTTCACCTTAAGGCCGATTTCTAGGTCGTCTATCTTCAACTCGCGCCTGTCGACGATTCTCGGCCCGACGGGAGCGAAGGTGTCGAAGCCCTTGGAGATAGTCCAGGGAAGGCCCTTCTTCCTCGCCTCTGCTTGGAGGTCGCGGGCGGTTATGTCGAGCATTATGGTGTAGCCCATGACGTAGTCCATCGCCTTCTCAGCCGGAACGCGCTTTGCCCTCTCCCCGATTATCACCGCCAGCTCGACCTCGTGGTCAACGCGCTTGCTCATCCTCGGCAGGATTATCGGCTCGCCAGGGCCTATTAAGGCGCTCGGAGGTTTGAGAAAGAAGATGGGCTTCTCTGGGATGTCGCTCTCCATCTCCTTTGCATGTTCTGCGTAGTTTTTAGCTAAGGCCACTATCTTGCTCGGCCTGAGTTCGTAGTAGGTATCGCGGAATGGGAGGCGGACCATGGTATCACCCTTTCAGCGGCTCTGGAATCGCCTTATCCCACTGCTCCTGGGCGAGCTCACCGGTGTACTTGAACTTCTCGATCTTCTTTTCTGCCTTTTTCCTCTTCTTCTGGTGCTCATTGAGGAACTTCTGAACGCGCTCAATCAGCTCACGCTTGCACTGGCCGCAGGTCAGCTCCCCAGCTTTGCACGCGCGGTAGCGCTCCATCAGCTTCTCGTCGTCCGGTTCGAAGAATATCTCAAACCATTTAAAGACGATGCACTTCTCAGGGTTTCCTCCCCTCTCGCGCTGCTCCTTGAGCGTCGGCCTTCCTCCCGTAAGGGCGAACTTCCATATCTTCTTTCCAGCCTTCTGCGGGTCGTCTGTGAGGTAAACGGCAGTTTCCGGCTTGCTGGCGCTCATCTTGCCCCCCATGCTGGTCAAACCGGGCACGAACTTGGAATGTATGGCGGCAGTCTTGTAGTAGCCAAGGCTCTCGGCGAAGTCCCTCTGAAGCCTCCAGTAGGGATCCTGGTCTATTGCCGCGGGGATAAGACAGCGCTTTTTCTCGAAGAAGGTCGGCGCCGCCTGTATGGCCGGGTAGAAAATCATCCCAATCTTGCTCTGCTCGTTGAAACCGAAAACGGCCCTCGCCATCGAGAAGTTTATCTTCTTGGCTATGGGAATGGCCATCTCGTAAATCTTGGTGAACTCACTGTTCTGGAAGATGAAGGTTCTATCGGGATCGAAGCCGACCGCTATGATGTCGAGGATGTTCTCGTAGGCCCACCTCTTGGTGTCATCAAAGCTCAGCTTCTCCTTGAAGAGGAACTTCTCGTCGTCGGTTATCTGAATGTAGAGGTTCACTCCAAACTTCTCCTGGAGCCACTTGGTCGCGAAGAACGGGATTATGTGGCCGATGTGCATCGGGCCGCTCGGGCCCCTGCCCGTATAGAGGAAAAAGCCCTTCCCGTTCTCATAATCTCCCAGAACCTTGTCGTAGTCCCTGTGGGAGAAGAAGAACCTCCTCCTGAAGAACAGGGGCAGTTCACTCCTCGTGAGCTCTGCCGTCTTCTCTATAAGTTCGTCCGTCAGCGGACTCGTTCCAAACTGCTCTATCAGCTTGTTGTAGTCCACGACACCCTCAACGTCCCATGGGGTAACCTTAAAGTCGTCCATTCAAACACCTCCGTTTCCAGTGGAAACCAAACTCCAGACTAAGGCGGTGCAGAAGAGTAACTCATCACCAAAGCCAAAAACGACCACCGAGCATGGAAGAAGAAAGGGCGGAGAGATTTTAAAGTTTTTGGGTGCAAAAGGTGTTTTTAGGAAAAGGGAGCACACCCAATTGGTGGGAGTATGGAGGTAGTTGAGGCCATCTATGAAAACGGCGTCCTCAAGCTCAAGAAAAAGCTCAACTTACCAGACGGTACCGAGGTCAGCGTTAAGCTTATTCCCAAGAAAATATCCGAGAAGACCTTTGGAATCGTGAAGATTGAGAAGGAGGAAGTTGACAAGCTTATCGAGGACTTGTGATTCTCCGAAAAAGCTTTTTTATCGGTTGTCTATATCGGCCAGTATGAACACCGAAACAGAAGGCACACTCCTCGCTTTCCTCGTCCTCCTAGCTTTGGGCCTTGAGCCTGTGGTAATAAAGGCCAGTTCAGTCAACCCCTTTGCCTTCGTCGCAACGGCATCGCTCTTCGCCTCCTGCCTCCTCTGGAAGGTTCTGTTTGCAACGGAGAGGGCAGAAGAGATTAAGGAAAAGCCCGGGGAGCTAAAAAAGACCTTTCTCACTGGTCTCTTTGCAACGGCTATAGCCTATTCCCTCTTCACCTACGGGACAAGGCTCAGCACTGCCATAAACTCCGCTATACTGACCCGCTTTGAAGTCTTCTACTCCTTCCTGATCGGGTGGCTCTTCCTGAGGGAGAGGGTAACGTCCCGGGGGGTACTCTCGGCGGTTGCCCTCGTGGTCGGCGTCTTCCTCGTCGTTACGGGCGGAAAGGGAGTTGAAGTAAGGACTGGTGACATTTTACTCCTTCTCACGCCCCTCTTCTGGCAGATTGGGCATGCAATAGCCAAAAGGACCGATTATTCTCCTCTAACGATAGCTACCCTCAGAAACACCTTTGGGGGGCTTCTGCTCCTTCCCCTTGTCTTTGAGACCAGATTTGCCTTCACACCGCTCGCCCTTGCCGAGGGCGTTATAATAGCCCTGACCCAGTCCCTCTGGTATTACTCGATAGCGAGGATAAACCTCTCGAAGGCCACCGCGATTCTCACTCCAGCTCCGGCGGTTACGATGGCCGTAGCCATAGTCTTTCTCGGGGAAAAGGTTGGAGTCTACCATCTCATCGGCTTCCTTTTGGTTGCCGTCGGAACGCTTATGATAGCTTTTGAGGAGAGCAAAAGGAGGTGATACTATGAAGGTTGTCGTCCTTGGCTCGGGCTCCTACAGTGGAACGCCAAAGCCGCTCTGCACCTGCGAGAACTGTTCAAGGGCGAGGATAAACCCAGCGTTGAGGAGAACGCGCTTTTCCCTCTACATCGAGAGCGGAATACTTGTTGATCCGAGCCCGGATTTACACTACCACCTTGAGCGGTTGAACAAAAAGGTTGAGAGGGTCTTCATAACCCACGCCCACTTCGACCACATAGCAGGCTTTCCGGAACTGCAGGTCTTCAAGAGTGTAGACGTTTACTCCCACAGGCAGGCAGTTGACATGGCAAAGCACCTCTCGGCAATATTCCTCGGCGGAGCGGCCCCGGAAAACAGGGACTGGCGCTACCATGAGCTCGAATTCGGGAGGTGGTACGAGATTGAGGGAATGAGGGTCTATCACTTCAGAACTGTTCACCGCTCAATTGAGAACTCCGGCGGCTTCATCTTCGAAATCAAGGGGAAGAGGATAGCCGTAACCGGCGATACCGGGCCGGAGATACTGCAGGATAAAGAAACACTTAAGCTCATTGAGGGTGCCGACCTTCTCATAGCGGAGATGACACACAGGGAGTCAATCCCAGGAACGCACCTCGGAGTTGATGATGCGGTAAAGCTGGCCGAGCTTACTGACGCTTCTTACACGGTTTTCGCTCACATAAGCCACAGCAACTACACGCACGAGGTTCTTGAGAAGAGGGTGAGGGAGAGCGGAATAAAAGGGGAGGTGGCGAGGGACTTCACGTGGATTGAGGTGTAGAAAGAGTTAAAGGGAAGTTGTGAGAAATACCACCGGGTGAGAGAATGGAGATAGTTGTTGAGGCTGTCTACGAAAAAGGCGTGCTTAGGCCGCTTAGGCCGCTTAAGCTTAGAGAAGGCGAGAAAGTCAGGGTAAAGATAATCAGCAAGGGCATAACGGAGTTCATAAGAAGCCTTGAAGAGGAGCTTCAAGTACCCAAAAGAGACCCCCTTGAAATACTATCAGAAGAAAGGGATAGGCTATGAACTTCGTAGTCGATGCTTCCCTCCTGATTGACGCATTTTCAAAATACAACATGGAGAGGAGAAAACTCGCTCTCTCCACCCTCAAAAAGATAGAGGAATACGAAATTTACGCCCCAAGATTGGCGCAGGTGGAGTTTGCAAGTGTCCTGTCGAGGTTCACGCCGGAAAGGGCCGTGGAGGAATTCCTTGGTGTGTTTGATTTCATAACGCTCGTCGGTGAGGGGGAGATTTCCCAAGATGCAATTCAGATTGCTCTCAAAACCCATTCAAGGGCAGCGGATGCCTATTATATAACGACCGCAAAACGCTTCAACGCGGTTCTACTGACAAATGACAGGAGGATGGCAGAGAACGCAAAGCTTTCTGGAGTTACTGCCATTTATGTACTCGAAGAGAATAAAAAGCTGCATGATTTAACTCACAAGAAAGAGGAGGAAAGAAACTGAGTTCAAAGCTCCCCGTTCTCCCTCAGCCACTCACCGTACTTGACGAGGGCGTAGACCGCATCAACGGCATCTTCCGTCGTCTCGTAGACTGGGATGCCCTTGAGCTCGATGTTTCTCGCCATCTTGTGCGGATAGTCTCCACCCGGAGCGACGAAGACTATCGGCTTGCCGTAAGCCTTCATCCTTTCCATTGCATCAACGATTCCCTCATCGAGAGCGGGACTCTGGAAGAGGGCTATGACAACGAGGAGGTCAACGTTCGGATCTTCGAGGGCGTAGCGCATAGCCATCTCGTAGCGGCTCGAGGGTGCGTCACCTATGACGTCGATCGGGTTCTTGTAGCTCATGTGGTGTGGAAGCTTTCCTTCTTCTACATCCTTCCTGAACTTCTCATTGGTCTCCTCGCCCAGCTCGGCAAGCTTCATGCCGCTCTCAAGCAGGCCGTCGCTCATCATGACTCCAGCACCCCCGCCGTTGGTAACTATAGCCACCCGGTTGCCCTTTGCCGGGCTCTGCATTGCCAAAGCCTTCGCGTAGTTGAAGAGCTGGCGCATGCTTTTAGCTTCTAGAACACCGGTCTGCTCGAATGCCGCCTGGTATATCTTGTAGGAACCTGCTAGAGAGCCGGTGTGGGAGGCGGCGGCCTTAGCCCCTGCCTCGGTTCTTCCGCTCTTGAGGACAACGACCGGCTTCTTGAGGGTCACTTCCTTAGCCGTGTTGAAGAACTTCCTTCCGTCCTTGACGCCCTCAATGTAGCCGGTTATGACACCAGTTTTGGGGTCGTCTCCGAGGTAGGCCATGAAGTCGCTCTCGTCCAAATCCGCCATGTTGCCGAGGCTGATGAACTTGCTCATTCCTATCTTCTCGCGGGCGGCCCAGTCGAGGATTGCCGCGCCGAAGGCACCGCTCTGACTCATGAAGGCGACCTTTCCGAAGGGCGGCCTTGCCTGCCTCTCCGGCGGGTTGAAGTTGCAGTCGAAGCCGTTCTCAAGATTGGTTACTCCCAGGCAGTTCGGACCAACGACCCTTATCCCCCACTTCCTGGCCCTTTTAACGAGCTCCTCCTCAAGGTCCGCCCTTCCGGCCTCTTTGAAACCGGCGGAAATGACGACGGCGGCCTTGATTCCTTTCTCACCACACTCGTCGATAACGTCGGGAACGAATCTTGCGGGAACCGCTATGACTGCTACTTCAACCTCCCCTGGGATG
Organism: Thermococcus sp. Bubb.Bath; assembly: GCF_012027595.1. Lineage (NCBI taxonomy): Archaea > Methanobacteriati > Methanobacteriota > Thermococci > Thermococcales > Thermococcaceae > Thermococcus > Thermococcus sp. Bubb.Bath. The sequence continues at coordinate 70,804 of NZ_SNUR01000004.1, forward strand.
TCCTTAACGCTCCTGTAAACCGGGAACCTCTTTCCGTTGACATCTATTTCGCCGCCCTTCACGTTGACGGCGTAGACCTTCCCGTCGTAGCGGAGAGTTATTGAGCGCATTATCGCGTTTCCAACTTTCCCGGGCACGTTCGATGCCCCAATGACAGCTACACTCTTTGGATAAAACAGGAAGTCCAGATTCGGGGTCTCCATCGCAACCACCTCCGAAGGTTTTTCGGGAGTTTGTATTTAAGCCTTCCTCCCGGACGGACCGTTTTAATTAATGGATATTTTGTCCATAAGTCCTACAACTGAGCACTGCCTTTACATATATAAAACTACCGGCGGTTCCCGGGGCAAACCGAGCAAAAGAGTTAAATGCCCGAACGTTAAAAGAAACGTTAGAACGTTTAAATTAGGTGATTGTGATGTCCAAGGTCAAGGTGGTCACTGACCCGGAAGTAATAAAGCTGATGCTTGAGGACACGAGGAGGAAGATACTAGCCCTCCTTAGGGGTAGGGAGATGACGATATCGCAGCTCAGTGAAATACTCGGAAAGACGCCACAGACTATATACCACCACATCGAGAAGCTCAAGGAGGCCGGTCTCGTTGAGGTCAAGAGGACGGAGATGAAGGGCAACCTCGTTGAGAAATACTACGGAAGGACGGCAAATGCCTTCTACATCAACCTCTACCTTGGCGACGAGGAGTTACGCTACTTCGCACGCTCCCGCCTCAAGACGAAGCTTGAGATATTCAAGGCCCTTGGCTACGAGTTCAACGACGAGGAACTTCTTAACTTGATGGATGAGCTTCTCAAGAAGGAGTACGAGTACAAGACGGAGATTTCAAAGGAGATTGAAGCCAACGAGGAGAAGCTCAAGGACTTCTCAAACGAAGACATAATCCACGCTATAGAATGGCTCGCCATGGCCCGAATGGGCCGGGACGAAGAGGTTTTAAACCTCCTCAAGAAGCTCGGTGAGATACTCAAAAAGGAGGAATGAGGCGGGATGGGAAGAGGTATAAGGCTTCTCGTGCTGGACGTTCTCAAGCCTCACCAGCCAATAGTTACCGAGCTTGCCCTCGGGCTCAGCGAGCTTGAGGGTGTTGAGGGAGTCAATATAACCCTCGTTGAGATTGACAAGGAGACCGAGAACGTTAAGATAACCATAATGGGAGACGACCTTGATTACGATGAGATTTCCAGGACTATAGAGGAGTTCGGTGGGGTTGTTCATAGTATTGATATGGTGGCTGCCGGACGGCGCGTCGTTGAGGAGGAGGAAACTCCCCAGGACAAGCTTGAGGAGTACTGAGGGTCTGACATGAGGGAGGTTATGATAATCACCGACCCCAAGACGGCCAAGGTCCTCTCCGAGCCGACCCGCTTCCAGATACTCAAGCTCCTCAGGGAGAGGCCCATGAGTGTCAACGAGCTTAGTGAACTCCTTAACAAGGATAGGACAACGGTGTACCGGCATATCAAAGCCCTCGAATCCGAGGGGCTCGTGGAGGAAATAGACGCCCACGGCAACGAGAGGATATACGCGAGAACCGCGCGGATGTTCCTGATAAAGGTCGGCCATGATAAGAGCATTGAGGAGTTTAGGCAGGCCTACCTCCAGGTTGAGGCAGAAAGGCTAGTTGAAATACTTGAAAAGAGCGGCTTCACCATATACGACAGGGATGCCCTCAAGGCACTCGTTAAGGATGTTCTTGGCTTAATCGAGCTCCGTTCCCAGCCGATATTAAAACGCATCTCCGAGGCCGACGTGGAGCTGAACGAGGTAGAGCTCTTCCACCTTCTCAACATGCTCGTCTTCATCCAGAGCTGCGACCTATGTGAGAACGCTAAGAGGGCCATGGAACTTGTCTCTTTTTAGCTCCTATCTTCTGTGGTGAGACATCTCAATCTTGGCTCTGCGCCACCGCCGTTTTATTTGTCTTTTCTATGCCCTCTTGTTAATGCACTAATAGTTTTTCTAGTGTTATGTTATGCTCTGTAATGAATATTAATGGCAAAGCTTAAATATTTCACCATCGGTGATACATTGTTGCTCTGTGCACCAAACCGTTGAGGCTGTCTGAGGTGAACTCAAATGAAGAAAATTGCCGCGCTGGTAGTTGTGGCCGTAGTTCTGTTTGGTATTGGACTTGTATCCAAACCTGCCAGTGCCTCTAAGTACCTCGACCTGGATGACGGCGGCGTCATAATGCAGGCCTTCTACTGGAACGTTCCCGGCGGTGGAATCTGGTGGAACACGATAAGGGAGAAGATACCCGAGTGGTACAACGCTGGGATTTCAGCCATATGGATTCCGCCCCCGGAGAAGGGTGCAAGCGGCGGCTACTCAATGGGCTACGACCCCTACGACTTCTTCGACCTGGGACAGTACTATCAGAAGGGAACCGTCGATACCCGTTTTGGCTCAAAGCAGGAACTTGTTAATATGATAAAAACTGCCCACGCCTACGGCATAAAGGTCATAGCGGACATAGTAATAAACCACCGCTCCGGTGGAGATAAGGAGTGGGACCCCTACACAAACAGCTACACATGGACGGACTTTTCCAAGGTTGCCTCGGGCAAGTACAAGGCCCACTATATGGATTTTCACCCCGACAACTACAGCACCTCGGATGAAGGAACGTTCGGAGGCTTCCCCGATATAGATCACCTCGTCCCGTTCAATCAGTACTGGCTCTGGGCGAGCAACGAGAGCTACGCGGCTCTGCTGAGAAGCATAGGCGTTGACGCCTGGCGCTTCGACTACGTCAAGGGCTATGGGGCGTGGGTGGTCAAAGACTGGCTCAACCGGTGGGGCGGCTGGGCCGTCGGAGAGTACTGGGACACCAACGTTGACGCGCTCCTAAACTGGGCCTACGCCAGCGGCGCCAAGGTCTTCGACTTCCCGCTCTACTACAAGATGCATGAGGCCTTTGACAACAACGATATTCCCGCCCTCGTTTCGGCTCTCCAGAACGGGCAAACGGTGGTTTCACGCAACCCCTTCAAGGCGGTAACCTTTGTCGCCAACCACGATACTAATATAATCTGGAACAAGTACCCGGCCTACGCCTTCATCCTAACCTACGAGGGCCAGCCGGTTATATTCTACCGCGATTTTGAGGACTGGCTCAACAAGGACAAGCTGATCAACCTCATCTGGATACACGACCACCTCGCCGGTGGGAGCACTAAGATACTATACTACGACAATGACGAGCTCATCTTCGAGAGAACCGGTGATTCAAGCAGACCTGGTCTAATAACCTACATCAACCTCGGAAACAACTGGGCCGACAGGTGGGTCAACGTGGGCAGCAAGTTCGCCGGCTACCGCATCCACGAGTATACGGGCAACCTCGGCGGCTGGGTTGATAGGGACGTCCAGTACAGCGGCTGGGTCGAGCTCACCGCACCCCCCTACGACCCGGGCAACGGCTATTACGGCTACACCGTCTGGAGCTACCCGGGGGTTGGATGATATCCCTACCTCTTTTTCATTTGCCGGGATTCTATTCTGGTGCAATGTTCGGATTGGCTGATTCTGGCGTATTCTATCTTATTGCTAGTTAAAATTAAAACCAAAATCTTTTAAAGTTTAAATTGCTTTTTTGGATTGTATAATGCAAACGCACCAAGGTGAGTCCATGAGAAAGACGTTTATCTTCCCCCTGCTCATCGTTGCCCTCCTGCTGGTTCCTTTTGCAGGTGCAGTCTCATCTTTTACCGGTAACTTGGGCAATTCCAGTAGTGTTGTCACAGGAGAGATGACCTGCATCCCGCAAACAGTTCGCGTTCATGGTTCTGTAATGTGTGACCTCGAATTGAACCTCACAAAAAACGAGAGCGTGACTGTAGAGCTCAAAAGAATTTACCTCAATGGGAAGCTCGTATGGAGCCAAAATACTTCCTCTGAATCTGTTCGAGTGGTAAACCCACGGGTATCGCTTGGACCTACTAATGTAATGGGAGATTCCACCATAGTCATCACCCTGAACGATGAATTTGCGGACTCTTACTTTGGAAAGCCAGTCTTAGATTCATACACTGACAAACTTGCGGGGAGGACGTTCAGGGTTACGGTCGTTCTTGATGGGATGGAAAATCCCGTTGTTGGAACTTTCAAGGTGAAGGAGCTGGGCTACATGCACTTTGCCGAGGACATTCTGGCATATTTGTTTATTCTGGCCCTGGGAATTGCATTTGCCTTCGTTCCAAAGTGGAGCTATTCCTTGGGGGCGGGGATATTTTCCTTTGGCTTGGTGGGATACATTGCCAAAATAGCCTCGGAATCCCAGTGGATTCTCCGCTACGGCGGTTCTCCAGATTTTGTGTTCCTCGTGTTGCTCATTCCTATAGTCTTTCTCACGACACTTCTATCGGTGAAAAATCGCTCGGGTGGAATAATCGGTCTTTTCCTGTGGACGGGCCTTTTGGTGGTCTCTAAGTATGGTGACAACGGATGTGTTATGGCCTTTGTCTTTTCACTCGCCCTGTGGATTCTTGTGGAGACTCAGCTTTTCTCACTCGGCCATTATAGGGTCTCCCGTGTAATGCTTTTTGAGCTGGGCACTGTCATTCCCCTACTCCCGTATGCGGTTCCCCTGATGTATTGGGCGTTGGTGATACTGCCGGGATGGGCTTTCTGGATCTTTGCAATATCGTTTTTTGTCTTTGGAGGCATAATAAAGGAAGAATGCCTTATGATAATTACATGCAAAAGCCCGTACTGGATTGTTTACCCATCTTTCCTGATAGTCCTTGCTTTTACAAATTCTCCTTTCTCACTGGTGTATCTGCTCCCCGCTTTCCGTGTTCATCAGATTTCGAAGATGCTCCTTGAGGACTGGAGGAGGTTTGTTTCAGAGCCAGAAAACTGAGAACCGATGTAAAAAGAAATAAAAAGCAAAAGAAACCTCAAAAATCGAGCACCCACTTCACAGCGTGCGGCACCTTTCTGGCAACGTTCAAGGCCGTAAAGTTCTCCCCCATTTCCTCCTTCACCATGTCGCCCGCGAGGCCGTTTAGGAACGCCCCAACTGATGCAGCCCTCAGCGGAGGGTTCCCAAGCGCGAGAAGCGCCCCAACGAGTCCCGCTAAAACATCACCAGTTCCACCGGTCGTCATGCCCCTGTTACCAGTCTTGTTGTACTTCCAGGTTTTTCCATCGCTTATGACGTCGTAGGCCCCTTTGAGCAGGATCGTGCCTCCAACTGCCTTTGCTTTCTCCCTGACAAGCTTTGCCCTTTCTTCGAGACTTCCTTCGGGTTTTTCCCCGAACAGTATCCTAAACTCGCCGGCGTGTGGAGTTAGGACGAACTTCCTGCCTTTGAGAACGTCCAAGTCCTCGGCAACGGCCTTCAGAGCGTCGGCGTCTATAACTACCGGCTTCTCGCACCAGCGGAGGAACTCGACGACGAAGTCCTTTGTCTCAGCCTTCTCCCCGATTCCCGGACCCATAACGACTGCATCAACGCCATCGGCGAGCGCCAGAACGTCCTCCACGTTTTCTTTCCTAAAGTTTCTGCCCTCAAAGGGGCGCAGGATTAGGTTGGGATCGTTTATTCTTCTCGCCGAATACTCGGGCATTGCAAGGTAGACTAAGTCTACAAGGTAACTTGCAGCTTTCGTCGCCAGATACGGCGCACCGAAGTAGTTCTCGCTCCCACCGATCACGAGAAGCTTCCCGTTCTGCCCCTTGTGCTCGCCCCTTTTTCTCAGCGCGAACTTGGCATCACCGGGACCAACGAGGTGATAGAGCTCCCTTGGGTAGCCTATTTTGGGTATAACCCTTTCAAAACCCCCATATTCTTCCTTGTCCCACTGGAAGGTAACGGCAAAGTCGCCCTTAACGCGAATTCCACTAGGATAGCCGCTGGGGAGGTCAATGCTAACTATCTTCGCCTTTCCAGCGTACTCGTTTATCTTCTCGATTGCACTCCTTATAGGTTCCCTTGGCTCGCCTCTTGTTCCAGCTCCGAGGAGGGCGTCGACGATGACGTCAAACCCTGAGAGGTCAAGTGCCTGAATCTGAGAGGAGTCCTTGAGAATCTTAATCCCCACAAAGTCGAGGCCTTTTAGAATCTCCCAGTTGTGCCTCGCTTCCTCGCTCCTTATCTTTGCCTCGTCGCCGGCGAGGAATAGGGTAACGTCGTTGTCGAAGCTGAGGTGTCTGGCGGCAACGAAGCCATCCCCACCGTTGTTGCCCGTTCCCGAGAAGACGGCTATCCTAAGCCCCTTCCCAAAGCGCTCCTCGATGGTTCTCGCGACTCCCGAACCGGCGTTCTCCATGAGCTGGACCGGGGAAATCCCGAGCCATTTCGCGTTTATGTCCCAGATGTAGACGTCCTCAATGCGCATGATGACCACCAAGATAGGTTTGAGTGGGAAAGACGTAAAAGGTTAATCCTTGGAAGTGTATGCAAGGATGGCCAGAAAAGAGGTGAATGTAACGAAGGCTATAACTACCATATCTGCGCCCCATAGGTCAGATCCGTTGGGACCCACCGGGCTAGTGATGACCTTTCGAAGGGCGTAGTAAATAACGAGAAAGCCAGTATCAATGAAAAGGACAATAAAAAACAGTACTTTCTTGATGAAGTTCTCAATGCCTTCACATGGCATGCTCATTCACCCCCGCAGGAGGAGTAGTAGGAGGCGATGCTGATGAGCATCGTGCCGATTACGAAGATCGCAACTACAATGTCCAGTTCCTTCATTGGGGAAAGCTCAAAGGGAGAAGCATAACAGAGGTTCGTTGTTGCGCATGTCAGCCTCCGGATTTCATAGTAGATAATGAGGAAACTGGTGAGGAACAAGAACACAAAGCCGAGTGCGATTTTTTTGATGGCTCCATCAGTGCCCTTGCACGCCATTGGTACCACCAAGATTCTTACGCCTTTAAAGTATATTAATGTTTACCCCCTCAATTTCTTGCCATAAGCGACAGGGTCTTTAAAATTAAAGTTAAAATCTACCGTGTTGATGGTCGGATTTTGCTGTAATAAAAGCGATCAAGAACAGCGGGGAATACCACAGGAGTACCCATACTAAAAATGGGGCATACCCATAAGTCCAGCCGCCGATAAGAAGCCCCACGACTGCGGATGGGAACTCAAAGATGATTGCAAGTGCCACGTAAACTTTGAGCAGAATGGTTCCTCCCAATCTCCCGGTGAAGAGCAGAACAACCAGCTCAATCGCCCCCATTAAAGCTACGTAGAGCATCAGCGTCCAGGAAGGGATTTTCGCGAAGATCCAGAAGTTGTACATCACCGTGAGAAAGAGGGGATAACCAAAGGCGAGAAGCCTTAAAGAGAGCCTGAACAGGAAAAGGAATCTGGAGTATTCCCTCATTGTTCTCAGCTCCATGATGTATACCACCACACTTTCTCCATGGATGGGTTAGTGTCTACTGTGTCCATTAGATGGTTCCACGTGTTGCTAACATAGATTCCAACGGAGGATGAGTATGTTTTCACTCCATACCCATGGGTCGGAGCGGGTGTCGCGTATGTTTGGGAAACGTCATGGCAGAGGAGATAGCCACATTCAGTGTAAGTACTAAAAGTTGTTGAAAAAATAATGTTGCCATTTTCAACTCGTATACTCTCCACATCCTCACAGCCGTATGTGCTGTCTCTTCCGGGGTACTCCGAACAACGTATAGAGTCATAAATCTTGTCAAGTGAGGGACTGGGATGATCCTCATCGTAAAAATGAAGTTCATACTGAACGCTACTGGATGTGTAGTATACTACTATGTTAAACAGATCATTCTTTCCATCCACATTATATGAGTACCCACCATCATCAATTCCACTGCCCCCGTCTATATCCGCACGTACTTGAACCCACCAGTGAATTGGGTAGGGAATTGAGGAGCTCATAGGTGCATAATAATAGTCATAAACTTTGCCGTTGGCTTTAATTGATGCAACCTTGATGGGCTTCACCACGAGAGTCCTCGCATTCTTAGGATAAAAACTCTTCTGATAGAGGTAGGAGACATAATCACTAACAATGAGATGCTTAAGTACCTCCCTCTGCCTAGGTGTGAGATTCTGGGAATACTGGGAAATCTCGGCATCAAGTTGTCTGTTAAACTTCTTCAAAACGAGGTCGGTGAGTTCATCAACAAAATGGGGATCATTGATGGTTCCTTTGGCATGCGCAACGTCAATCTGCTCCCTGACAAAAAGATCAATAGCCGTCCAACCTCCCACGTCGGCCTGAGGCCGTGTGCTAACAAATCCTGAAAAAGCAAAAATCAACACTAATACTCCAACTAAGAGTCCTACCTGTTTCAAACGTGTCACCATTAAATATTAGATATTATCTTGTATATATAGTTTTCTATGTTGTGAATTGAAAAATTCAAGATAGAAGATAGGGAGATTCAAAAAGATTTCAACGCCCTCTTATAGTCCCTCTCCGAGTACAGCACGAGGTAGACCCTCTCAACGCTCCTCGCTTCCCTTTCAAACTCCTCGACGACCTCCCTGAAAGTCCTCACGACCTCCTCAAGCGGACAGCCGTAGATGCCTGCGCTTACCGCCGGAAAGGCTATGCTCTTAACGCCGAGCTCCTCTGCCTTCCTCAGCGCCCCAAGGATTGCTCTCTTTAACTTCTCTTTCTTCTCATCGTCCCAGACTCCTCCGCAGTAGGGCCCCACCGTGTGGATGACGTAGCGGATGCCGTGTTCTTCGAGCCTCATCGCGGGAGTTACAACTACCTCTCCATGCTCGATGAAATCCTTTCCGAGCTGCTCGCGCATCGCTTTCCTGCTTATCCTGATGTACTCCCTCGGATCCCCAGCGGCAGCCTTTGCTATGGCGTAGGCCACCCCGCCGCCGTGTTCCAGGTACTTGTTGGCAGCGTTGACTATTACCTCAGAGGGGAAGCGGGTTATGTCCCCCTTCATAACCTCAAACTTCATGTTCCCACCTCGACTGTAGTGTTATCCACGTTGTTTATCCCATTTTTGGGAGCCTACATACATAATGCACTCAGTTCGCTTAATGAACACTATGAGACACCAACGTTGTCGTTTCGACAAAAATCTATATATACTGCTTTCGTCATAATAGTATATTGGATGATTACGTACTCAATGAAATAAGTTCTGGAGGTCGTTTAGGGTGGCACGAAAAAAGTCGAAGCGCAAGGAACTCCTTGAGCTTGCAATGGACATAGGCGGAGAGGAGGCCGTTGCGGTAGTCAAGGCTCTCGAAAAGCAGAAAGAGTCCACCGATGAGGAGCTGGCAGAGGCTACGGAAATAAGGATAAACACCGTTCGAAGGATACTCTACGCGTTCTATGACATTGGAATCGCCGACTTCAGGAGAATAAGGGACAAGGAAACCGGCTGGTACTATTACTACTGGTTCCTCGTGACCAAGAGGCTTGACGAGATAATCAGAAACAGGAAGATGAAAGAGCTGGAAGAGCTCAAAAAGCAGCTTCAGGAGGAAACCGGGGAGATTTACTACTGGTGCGGCACCCCTGGACACCCAAGGCTTACCTTCGACGAGGCGATGGACTACCAGTTCCAGTGCCCGATCTGTGGTGGCATACTCATGGAGTACGACAACAGTGCCCTGGTTGAGGACCTCAAGCGCAGAATAGCCGAGCTTGAGGAAGAGCTGGGCCTCAGGAAGAAACCTGGTTCTTCCAAGTCTTCGAAGTCCTCCAAATCTTCTAAATCCTCCAAATCCTCCGGGTCGAAGAAGACGGCCAAGGCGGCTGCATGATTGGTTCGTAGTTTGAAGAATGGATAAAAACTTCGGGATGTGAACCTATGGACGTTGTTATTCCAGAGAAAATATACGGTGATAGAAGCGGTTTTTCGAAGCTCGACAGGAAGCTGAACTCCCTCTTGGGTGAGCTGGACGTTGTATGGAAGCTCTCCGCGGTTTCAAAGAACTGGGTAAAGGTTTCCCTCGCCGGTGAGGACGAGGAGATAAGCGCCAACCTGATCAGAGATGAGTTTGGGGAAATTCCTTACAGCCTCAAGACCCTTAAAGAGGGGGAATCCTACAGAGGGCGTTTTATAGAGCTGGGTTCCGTTGGCTACGGTCTTTACGTGGATATCGGTGTCCTACAACCCAAGCCCAAGGATGGACTCATACCCCTCTACTACCTCAAACGCACCTTCGGGGAGCTCCCGGTCAGGGAGATGATACGGAAGTTTGGCTGGGTGGACAACCTCCCCGTGGAAGTCACTGTTGAGAGGGTCGAGTTTGGGGCCAGGGAGATTGAGCTGACCTTCAGCGAAGCGCAACTCAAGCGCATCAGGGGCTGGCTTGAGGATGGCCACGACAAGCTCTTCATCGCGGGGACGATAAGTGAGAACGTCGAGGAGGTCCTCATAAAAACCGGCCATGGCAGGGACGTGCGGAGAATAGAGGAACTCGGGCTCATGGAGACCCTTCTCGTCCTGAAGAAGGGCACGCAGGCACCTGGAATTATCAAGGAGATAGGCCCCCACTTAAAGGGAACCCTCATCGGTGCCATTAAATTTTGATTCCCTTCTCATCTTTTCCTAGGATGTAAATTGACCTCACGGCCAGCACCACCAGGCAGATAATGGCGTAAGGTAAGACCTCTGGCCGTTCGAGGGCTACCAACCCAAGGATTGTAGTATTGGCCAGAAAGAACGGCGTTGTTCCTTTTCTCGTCTTAAGGATCCTGATTTCTTTGCCCGTTCCCGTGAGGGGGGCATAGATTACAACTCCCAGTGGGAGGAGAACCTGGAGAAGAACACTTCTGTCGCTGTATTCCACTGCAGGGGGATGAATGAAGAGATGAAAATGGAGCAGACCGAGTATTCCAAGCACGACCATTGCTACATATGCGAGGTTTCTCTTCTTCCGTGGGAAGGAAAAAGCGAAGGCAAATGGCATAACGGCGGTCCAGGGCTGAACCGCTATCGCTACCACAGACGTTGCGGAGAGTACTATAGTTTGAAAGGCTGCGATGATAGGATTGGGGGAAAACACGAGGGTTGAAGCGAGGGCAAGGGATATCGCGAATGCAGTTATTCCTACCATATCAAACGAGGGGGGATATAGGAAGGCCCTGAAAACGGGCATTGAAAAGAGGAGGCCAAACGTTAGGAAGCCCATCTCCCTTGCCCTCCGAGGGGCAGTGTAGAATACCGCAGTTACAAGGAGAAGGAGCAAATAGACGTAAGCGTAAAAGGCGCCCTCCGGAGATATATGAACCTCCCACGGGAGCAGCGAGTTAATATAACCGTTTAGGACATTTAGCGAGCTCTTATCGATGAGAGGAGGGGTGTTGTCCAGCCACACCGCCACGGTTGAAACCGCTATCAGGTAAAACGCCCAGGCGTATCCCTTCGTGCCCAGGTGACGGGCAAATAACGCGATGGTGACGAGGGAGAAGAGAATGAACACGAGCATGTTCATAGCAGAAAAGCTGATCCCACCTGCGTTAATCACACGTGTTCCCGCCGTGTATGCCTCCCCTGTTAGAGTTACTCCAACGGCGGCTACGAGAAAGAGCCCGATTAAAACGTCACCTCGTCTCATCAGTCCCCCCTAGACCGGTGCGATGAACCCGTTAAAAAGTTAACCCGGATGGCTTGAGGCGATAAAAGAACTGTAGAACGGAGAAACATTCCTGTTTTGAATCCTAAAATATTATAAGAGGAAAGTCATTCCCCTTCTTCTTCCTTTTCCTCTTTCTTCATGCTTTCGAGTTTCTGAACGAGCTTTTTAGCTATCTCTGAGAACGCTTTGGCCGCCACCGTGTCCTCGTAGAGGGCTATCGGGATTCCGGTGTCACTGGCTTCCCTGGCCTTGAGGTCAATTGGGATTTCCCCTAGGAAGTCAACGCCCTCCTTCTCGGCGAGCTTCCTGCCGCCGCCCCTGCCAAAGAGGTCTATCTCGTTGCCACAGTGTGGGCAGATGAGGTAGCTCATGTTTTCGATCACTGCGACGTATGGAACCTCCATCTTCTTCATCATGTTTACTGCCTTTCCAGTGTCGAGTAAGGCAACCTCCTGCGGAGTGGTGACTATCACTGCAGCATCGAGCTGGAGCGTCTGGGTAACGGTGAGTATCTCGTCGCCAGTCCCCGGGGGGAAGTCGATTATCATGAAGTCGAGCTCACCCCACTTGACGTCACCGAGGAGCTGCTTTATGGCCTTCGTCACGAGCGGCCCGCGCCATATCACCGGCTGATCCTCTGGAACGAGGAAGCCCATGCTCATGACTTTTATGGGGGTTATCTGGCCCATAAAGTCGTTCATCGGTGGGAGCATCTCGAACCTTCCGTCCTCCAGCCTCTCGGCCAGGACTTCTGCCTTCTCCACTCCGAGCATCTTGGCCACGTTCGGGCCGTGTATGTCGGCGTCTAGGACTCCAACGAAATAGCCCTTCTTGGCGAGGGTCGCCGCGAGGTTGACGGCAACGGTGCTCTTTCCAACTCCCCCCTTGCCGCTGAGGACGGCTATCTTGTACTTCCACTTAGCCTGCTTCTCCGTTATCCTCTGCTCAGTTGGGTCGGCATTGAGGCCGCCTACATTGAGAGTTGGGGCTTTGATCGTCATTTAACACACCTCCACATGGATTTTCCTTAACTTCTTAAAAGCTTTGTCCAAGTTTCTATCAGTATTACCCATATTTGTGTAATTAAAGGGGAACAACAACGGGAATTCCACGCACCTTCCCAATCTCGACGTCTGTCCCGTAGACCCTTTTGAACAGGTCGGGGCTTAGAACATCGTGAGTGCCCTCCGCAACGACCGTTCCTTCTGTGATAAAGACAAACCTATGTGCAAAGCGCAGCGCTAGGTTGATGTCGTGTACCACCATTATCACAGTCCTACCTTCCGAGGAGAACTCGCGCGCAAGCTTCATAACCTCAAGCTGGCTCTTAAGGTCGAGGTTGTTCGTCGGCTCGTCCAATATGAGTATCCTCGGTTCTTGGGCCAGGGCCCTAGCTATACTAACCTTCTGAAGCTCCCCACCGCTTATATCGTTCGTCTTTTTTAGGGCGAGGTGTTCAATGCCGAGCCTCCTAAGGGCGTTCTCAACGGTCTTTAAATCCTCCCTGCTGGGGGTTAGCCCCATGTAGGGTCTCCTGCCGAGGAGCACCGTATCGAATACTGTCATGAATCCCCTTCCCACCCTCTGGGGAACGTAGGCAACGATTCTGGCCAGTTCTCTTGGAGAGTACTCTCCAATCGGCCGGCCGAGTATTTCAACACCGTTACATCTCACTATTCCCGCCAAGCACTTCACGAAGGTGCTCTTTCCAGCCCCGTTTGGTCCAAGGATTGCAATGAACTCACCGGTCCCGGCTTTGAAGTTTATCCCCCTCAGAACCTCTATGCCGTTGTAGGAGAAGTGAAGGTCTCTAACCTTTATCATGTCCTGCCCTCCATCTTTACTAGAAGGTAGATGAACGCTGGGGCGCCTAGGAAGGAGGTTATAACGCCAACGGGCAGGTTCATCGGTGATAGGATGATCCTAGCGAGCAAATCGGCGGAAACCAGAAGCAACGCCCCGGCCAGGGCTGAGAGGGGAATCAGAAAGCGGTAGTCCCCACCGGCTGTAAGCCTCATAGAATGGGGGGCTATCAGACCTATGAAGCCTATAACCCCCACGAAGGCAACCGTCACGGAGGTTATGAACGCCGAGAGTAACGTTCCGATGAGCCTCTCACGTTCTATGTTCACCCCGACGCTCTTTGCAATGTCATCGCCGAGCGTCGAGGCGTTGAGATCCCACCTTCTAGGGAGAAAGTAGGCGAAGATGAGGGTGAAGGCAACCGTCATAATCCCATCTTCCCGCCATGTGGCCCTGGCGAGGTTCCCAAAGCTCCAGTAGACCATCGCCGAGAGCTGAAGCTCATTGGCGAAGTACTGGACGAGCGTGGTCAACGCGACGAAGAGGGAGCTCATGGCGACTCCAGCTAAAACTATGGCCTCCGGCGATAGACCCCTCAGCCTCGCCAGAGTGAGAATGACGAGGGTCGCGCTTATTGCCCCAAGGAAAGCGAATAGCACCACGGCGTAGGGGTTGTTGAGAAAAACCTGGCCGGAATTGAGCGAGTAGCCCGCACCAAGGATTATCGCTAGGGAAGCACCGAACATGGCCCCATGCGAAACGCCCATCGTGAAGGGCGTCGCCAGCGGATTCCTCAGGTACCCCTGAAGAACGGCTCCGGCCACTCCCATAGATGCCCCAACGAGAATTCCCGCCATTATCCTGGGCAGTCTTATGCCGAGGATGACAAGTCTGTCATCAGGGTTTCCGCCACCTGAAAGAACGTCAAATATAGCCCTCAGCGGCACGTGGTACTCTCCAAGTGAGAGTGAGAGGAGAGAGACGGCTAGTAAGATCAGAAAAAGGGAAAAACCTATGAGGAGTCTCTGTCTTATGTAAACCCTATAGTCCATGGCCATCACGGGTTTGTCGGCAGTCCGTAGGTCACGCTCCCGTTCGTGAGGTTTACCTCACCAAAACCACCGAACTCATTGGCCAGCTGACCGTAGACGGGCTTTCCATCGAGGAACTCGAGAATCTCATTCGCCTTCTTAATAGGGTCGATATTCTTGAACCTCTCCGGGTAAATCACCTTTCCGATATAGTATGCATCGGCAATCGCTATCCCCATGTTGGTGTTGTAAAAGTTGTAAGGCAAGACACCGTAAACGTGGCCTTTCTTGACCGCTTTAAGTGAGTTATAGAAGCTGGGATTGCTATTGTAGTCACTCAGGATTATCTTCAGGCCTCCCTCGTCGATGAAGAGATAATCCGGGTTCTCCTTCAGCAGGAACTCTTTGTCAACCTGCGCCCAGCCGCTTTTACTCCCTACCTTCGAGGCGATGTTGTTCAGGTGAAGAACTGTAAAAGGCGCGTAGTCAGTGTATGTGCTTGTAATCCCATGAGCGCCCTTGTAGCCGATCCCGCCGACGTAAACTGTCGGACCTTCAAGACCATTTGTGAGATTCTCGAGGTAGCTCTGTTGATTCTCTATGAATCTAATGACGTTCTCTGCTCTCTTCTCCTTTCCGAGTATCTTCCCGGCTAGGAGAAGCGAGTTGAAGAACTCCCTGTCTGTGAAGTTGCTCAGCGTTCCGTAGCTTAGGACCACAACTGGAATTCCAGTTTTGCTCTGAACCTCATTGGCCTCACTTCTGCTCACAAAAACCATGAAGATGACCTGTGGATGGACCTTAATGAGCGCCTCGAAGTTCGGTAGTTTCCCAGGTCCGCCAGGTCCGATTATGGGCAGTTTTAGAAGCTCAGGGTGGGCGAGTACGTAGGGCCTCCCATAGGGGAAGCGCTTCTCAAACTCCTCGATTCCAACCACCTTATCCGTTGCGTTCAGGTATACCATCATCCTCAGTGCCCCAGGGCCAACTGCAACGACGCGGGTAACGTTGACCGGCACCTTGACAGTTCTCCCTAGGGCGTCGGTTACCTGGACGTACTGAGGAGATACCGTCACGCTCGGAGATGCCTTGGCGGTGGTGGGAGAGTTGCTGGAAACGTTACTTGAACCTATGCACCCACTGACAGCCACTACCATCGCTATGAGAAAGATTGCAAAGAGCCTCCTCAATTCAATCACCACCTTTAAACTCCACTATTCCCCTGCCAACAACGCCCAGGAACTTCTCCCCAGCACAGCTGAGGCAGTAGGGTTTTCCCTCTATGTAAACGGCCCTCGTTTCCATAACGAGTTCCCCGCACTTGGAACAGCGCACGCTCTCGAATATGGGGGCCTGCTCTATTGGTGGCACGTTAACGTGCTCTACTTTAAACTCGTCCTTTGGCATGTGTAGTATCCTGTGGGCAGCTTCTTCCCAAAGCTCCCAGAGCCTTGTCTTCTCCTCAGGTGTTCCTTTCCTCTCCCTGACGACTTTGTTAAAAAGCTCGGTCGCCCCGGGAGGGTAGTACTTCTCCAGTTTTTCTGCGTCTGCATAGACCCTGACGCCCTCCCACGTCGAGCGCTTCACGAGGGTTAAAGCCGTCTTCCCTAGGTCGAGATAGATGAGCGAATTGTTGCCCAGGGTGCAACCGGTGGTAACCTGAACGCCATCGGCGAAGCAACTGTTGACCTCGACTATCGCTAGGATTGATTCGTCGACGCTTCCGGAGTAATCAAGCCTTCCAACGCCGAGCTCCTCCATTGCCACCAGAGACGCCCTTATTCCAAGCGCAAGGTATGGACAGACGTGCCCGTGGAACTCCCTCGCATATTCAAGCACTCCCTCTGCGTCCCTCCCCTCCACAAGCCGGTTGAGGTTGAGCATGGTATCACCAGATTAAAAACAAGTAACACAATTTTTAACCTTTTCTCTTTTATCGTGTTATGAACCAAGGGGTTCAAACATCAACTTGAAAAAAGGGGGACAATCCCCAACAGATCTTCAGATGTTAAACCAGCTCCCTTCCTGTCCCGGTCATGACGAGCTTGCCGTGCTTCACGCCCTTCAGGCTCAGGAGCCTGTCCGCTATCTCCTTTATCCTGCTCGCCTTGCCCTTGACGATAACGACCTCAAGGCAGTTGTGCTTGTCCATGTGAACGTGGACACTCGAGATTATCTCCCCTAAATACTCATGCTGTAAATCTAGGAGTTCTTTGACAACCTCCGCCTCGTCGTGGTTGTAAAGCATAGTTATTGTCCCGGCAACCTCGGAATCGCCAGTTTCCCACTCGTGCCGCACTATGAAGTCGCGCATCATGTCCCTTATGGCCTCACTCCTGTTGACGTAGCCCTTCTCCTCGATGATCCTGTCAAACCTCTGGAGAAGCTCCTCTGGAACCGAAACACCGAACCTAACGATGCCCATGGTAATCACCCGCTTGCAGACATATTAACGTATGGTTTTCAACTCCTCCCTTTTTAAGGTAGCACCCCCAACCAGTACCGGTGATACCATGCACGAGTGGGCACTGGCGGATGCCATAGTTAGGACCGTCCTTGACTACGCCAACAGAGAAGGAGCGAAGCGCGTCAAGGCGGTCAAGGTAGTCCTTGGGGAACTGCAGGACGTTGATGGGGAGATAGTGAAGTTCGCAATGGAACAGCTTTTCTCTGGCACGATTGCAGAGGGAGCGAAGATAGAGTTCATTGGGGAGGAAGCTGTCTTCAGGTGCCGGAACTGCGGCTATGAATGGAAGCTCAGGGAAGTTAAGAACAGATTCGACGAGCGCCTGAGGGAGGACATGCACTTCATTCCAGAGGTTGTTCACGCCTTTTTGGCCTGTCCGAAGTGCGGAAGTCATGACTTCGAGATCGTCAAAGGTAGGGGCGTTTACGTCGCCGGAATAATGATTGAGAAGGGGGGAGATGCATGATGGCTGGAATAGACCCGCGCGAGATAGCGATAAACGCGAGGCTTGAAGGGGTCAAGCGCATCATACCCGTCGTCAGCGGAAAGGGCGGCGTTGGGAAGTCGCTCGTATCAACGACCCTCGCTCTTGTCCTGGCGGAGAAGGGCTACAAGGTCGGCCTTCTGGACTTAGATTTCCACGGCGCGAGCGACCACGTCATTCTCGGTTTTGAGCCCAAGGAGTTCCCCGAGGAGGACAAAGGTGTTGTCCCTCACATTGTTCACGGAATAAAATTCATGACGATAGCCTACTACACCGAAGACAGGCCCACCCCTCTCCGCGGGAAGGAGATAAGTGATGCCCTCATCGAACTGCTCACGATAACCCGCTGGGACGAGCTTGACTACCTCATCATAGACATGCCCCCAGGTTTAGGTGACCAGCTCCTCGATGTCCTCCGCTTCCTTAAGAGAGGAGAGTTCCTGGTGGTCGCGACGCCCTCGAAGCTCTCTCTCAACGTTGTGAGGAAGCTCATTGAGCTCCTCAAGGAGGAAGGACACAAGGTCATTGGGGTCGTTGAGAACATGAAACTCCGTTCGGAGCAACTCGACGAGGAGAAGGACGTTGAAAGGCTCGCGGAGGAGTTCGGCGTTCCCTACCTGGCCAGCATACCGTTCTATCCTGACCTCGACTCGAAGGTTGGAAACGTTGAAGAACTAATGAAGACAGAGTTTACAGGGAAGATAAGGGAGCTGGCTGGGAAGCTTTAAGGGAGAAAAGGTTTTTCTCCGTTGTTTCCATTTCCTTACTGGTGGGGGCATGAATGGAATAAAGCTCATCAGAGAGACTGTTAAGGCCGTCTCAAAAGAGCTCGGGATTCCCGTTGTTGATGTAATTCTCTTCGGCTCTCGGGCTAAAGGCAATGCCCGCCCCGACTCCGACTGGGACATCCTCATAGTCACGGTCGAAAAGCTTGATTGGAAGGAGCGTCTAAAGCTTACCGGGGAGATACGAAAAAGGCTTGCCAAAGGGGGTATGGCCTCTGATATACTCGTTATCTAGAGGGAAGATCTCTCAAGGCTGAAGGACTCCAGGGAATACATCTACTACTACGCTCTCAGGGAGGGCATAAAGGTATGAGCCACCTCGACTGGATTAGAAAGGGAGAGGACGATTTGAAGCTGGCAGAGCTTGCCCTTGAGAACGGCATCTACGATTACGTGGCATTCCATGCACAACAGGCGGTTGAGAAATTCCTGAAGGCTTTTCTCGTTAAGAACGGGCGGCCTATAATGAAAACTCATGACATTGCCTATCTCACAGAAAAATGCAGAGGGATAGACCCTTCGTTTCAGGAGCTCTATGAGATCAATGCCCACTACCTTTCCGACTTTGCAGTGGAAGTTCAATATACCGGCTACTATTCCGTCCCGAAAGAACTCGCCGAAGAGGCCATTGAAATAGCAAAGGCAGTTCTGGACTTCGTGATTGATAAGCTTGGTGATCAAAATGAACGCCCTTGAGGAAATCTTCTCCGGAAAAAAGAGGATCGTGATATGTGGAATTGGCAACGACATAAGGGGAGACGATGCCTTCGGTGTCCTCGTTGCGGAGAGGCTGAAGGAGCTGGTAAAAAATCCTGGAGTCCTTGTAATCAACTGCGGCGAGGTTCCAGAGAACTACACGAGCAAGATAGCGGGCTTCAATCCAGACCTTGTCGTCTTCGTTGATGCTGTGGACTTCAGGGGAGATGTTGGAGAGTTCATCATAGCAGACCCAGAGGGAACTCTTGGAGAAGCCGTTTCGACCCACGGCCTTCCACTCAAGTTCGTGACCCAGTACATGAAGACGTTCATCAAGGCGGACTTCGTCCTGATAGGCTGTCAGCCGGGTTCAACGGGACTCTTTGAGGAGCCGAGCGAGCTAATAAGGGAGCGGGCGGGGAGGTTAGCAGAACTGCTTGCTAAAATATTAGAGGGCTGAGCTGATTGCGGAGATTCTGAAGAACAAGTAAGAAAGCTATTTAAAATTCCGTGAAAATTTTTGATCGTGGTTAAGATGGGCACGATAACGATTCACGTCCCAGAGGGCATTGATCCAAAAATCGCTAAGGGATTTGCTAAGCTGATAGAAGAGAGGCTTAGAGAACTAGCCGAGCTAGACCACCTCCTAAAGAACTCCGAGCTTACCGATGAGGACATTGAAGAAATCACAAAGGAGATAGGGGCGAGGAGGAGGGCTTTCTTTGAGAGAAAGAATCGTGGTTGATACCAACGTGCTCTTCTCGTTTTTCAAGCGTGAGAGTACCACCCGAAGGTTAATCCTCTGCATTTCAGCTGTTTCAACGATTTATGCTCCGGAATATCTACTCGAAGAGCTGAGGAGGTATTCTAAGCTGATCCAGAAAAAAGCTGGAATCTCAGAAGAGGAGTTTAACAAAATCCTCGACCGCCTCAGGAAGTACATTCTCTTCGTTGAGTACCCCTCTTATGAGGATTGGATTGATGTTGCAGTGGGTATCACACCGGATCCAAAGGATGTGGACTTCGTTGCCTTGGCTCTAAAATTTGATGCCATACTATGGAGCAATGACAAGGCTCTGAAGGAGATTGGAGGAATAAAAGTCATGAACACAGGGGAGATCATCTCAATGTATCCAGACTGTCTCGGGTTCTCAGTGGAGTGAGCCTCCCCAAATCCTCCCTTGTGTTCACGTTGAAAAAGCTCTCCCTCCAGCCCTCCGGCAGTTTTTCAATCTCAACATAACAGGCGTCGCTCTCCCTTATCGCCTGGTTTATCGCGTAGTTCCCTGAGTTTATCCGCTCCTCTAAAAAGCCCCTAAACGAGCTTGAATAAGCCGCATGGAGTGGTTCGAGGTAGCCATTGCCCCACCTTGGCACACAGGCGGGCTTTTTGGCCTTCTGAAAGCTCTCGATGATGAAGTCGATGAACTCAGGGACGAGGAGAGGCATATCGCCGGCGACAACAAAGGCATCGCCGAGGCTCAAAGCGGCGTGAATCCCGCCCATCGGCCCGACCATCAGTTCATCAACCACAACCTTATACCCAAAACCCTTCACATTCTCCGCGTTTTCCTTCGAGGCAACGAGAACTATCTTGTCTATTTTTTCCGCCTGCTCCAATCTCTCAAGGGTGTAGAGCAGGAGGGGCTTCCCGTTGATCCTGAAGAGAAGCTTATCTCCACCGAAGCGCCTGCCCCTCCCACCTGCCAAGATGGCTCCTATCATTCCTTCTCCTCCCTATCCACTGGAATGTACTCGATTGTGCTGATGTACTTCACGTACTCCATGGTCTTCTTCGGGTCGAGCATATCTTTCATGAGGTTCTGGAAGTAGTCCTCTTTGTCATAGGCCACATCATAGTTGACAATTACATCGAGGTAGCCGGAGTGGAAGTTCTCGGCCTCTTCCCTCGTGTAGAGCTCGAAGGATACGTGATAGCCGTACTTCGCTTCTATTGGATCCCTGATGTTCTCAACGAAGTCCGCAACGCGGTTCATCTTCACCGGGTCGTAGGGCTCCTCAATTATCACGACTACATCTATCTCCGGAAAGCTCGGATCCTTGAGGTGCTGGCCGTAGAAAATTATCGAAAGCAGATTGTCGCCGTAAAAGTTCTTTATGAGCTTTACAAGCTCCGTTTTTGCCTCCTTTATTCCCACGATTCCACCCCCTCAAAAGAGATTGGAAAGCAGAAAAATATAAAGTTTAATCAAAGCTCGGCTGGTAGCGGTACTCAACGTGGAGCTTACTCTCCGAGTCGAGCTTGCTCGCCGCTTCGAGGAGGGTCTTCCTGTCCTCCTCCGGCAAATCTTCCATCGGAATCTTCATGATGTCCTTGACCTCGATATCGAACTTTCGGGCGTTTTCATCGATGCCGAGTGCATCCTTTATGAGTTTCACCGCTTCTTCGCCCAGTTCTCCCTCTTCCTCTATGATAAGCATGTCCCCACCGTAGTGGCCCGTTATCCTAGCCGAGTACTCCGGGTAGTCCTCGTACCTGAAGCGGTAGAGCTTCCATAGCAATTCAGACACCCACCGTTACGGGGTACTTCTCCCTTAAGCTCTCCCCCCACTCACGATACTCCTTCACCATGCGCCAGAACTCGTTCTCAAGGAAGCGCATTGCCACGTTTATCCTTGAGTCGTTCTCTCTTAGGGCGTAGCCAGTTATCAAATCGTGGAGTCTCTCCTCAGGGTTGTCGGGAGATTCACCGTAAGCTCTTTCAACGAGTTTTATAAAGTCTTCAAGTACGGCGTCACGATCGTAATAGCCGACGACCCTCCTGAGCTCCTCGCGCAGAGTGAGCCAGTAGCGGAGTGGTATCGGTCTCTCTGGTATTTCAAACTTTATCTCGTTTTCCTTGGTGGGCTCTTCTTCCGGTGGGAGGGCTATCCAGTATTCCCCTTTCATCTTCTTCTCCTTGATGCCGAGGAGTTGGGCAACACCATAGAGTATCTCCTCCGGCGAGGGTGGACAGCCAGGGATGTACATGTCTATCGGCACTATCATCTCCGGTCCGCCACTCCTAAGTCTGTCCCTTCCCCTCTGCGGCGAGGTGTTGTATAGGGCGTAGCTGTCGTACCATATTCCGCCGCTGCAGGCACAGGTTCCAATGGCAACAACGATTCTTGGCTTGGGTGGCATGGCTTCGTAGGTCTTCTTGAGCGCTATCCTTGTCTGTCTCGTCAGTGGACCGGTTATCAGAAGTGTATCTGCGTGCCTCGGGGTGGGAACAACTTTAACACCCAGCCTCTCAAGGTCGTAGTAAGGACTCAGGACGTCGAGCACCTCGATATCACAGCCGTTGCAGGAACCGGCATCAACATGATAGACCCAGACGGACTTGAGCTTCTGCTTCCCCATCACTCCTCACCCCCTTCCGAATTGGGGGCCTTCTTGGGCTTTTTCTCCACGAGCATGAACGCTGGATAGACGTTGCCCTCCGTTTCCCTGAGCTTGACAACCGTTCTCCTCATCTTCTCCTCCTGCGTCAGCTTTATCCTGTCCTCGAGGGCGTACATGTTGAAAACGTCCTTCGGAAGGATGTTCCTGACGTACTCTATCTGCCTCTCTGTGAAGTCGAGGTATTCGCCGCACTCCTCGCAGTACGCTAACTTGTGCTCGACGACCTCGACTAGGTCTTCTTTGTTGTCGGTTGCCACCTCAAAGCGCGTCGTTGGCTCCATCGCACCGGTTGGACAGACCTCTATGCAGCGGGCGCAGCGGATACATCTTGCCGCGTTGTAGGTGAGCCTCTTGACGCCGTGCTCCTTGTCCCACTCCATTATGAGGGCATCGGGCGGACAGGCGTTGACGCAGGCCCCACAGCCAATGCACTTTTCAGGGTTGATGTGCGGAATCCCGCGGAATTCTGGAGGTTTCTCTATGTCAATAAAAGGATAGGGGGTGGTAACTGGGGCCTTCTCCTCGAACTTTTCTGCCTCGAAGCGATCCCACTTCTTCAGCCTCTCGCTGTAGGGAACGCTCTCAGCCATTCAGAACACCCCCCTGTACTTGATGGAGAGCTCGTTGAACTCGGCCTCGGTCAGAACCTTCACCTTACCCGTGTTAAGGTCAACGAACTGAACCCTCTCTGTACAGGAGTAGCACGGGTCAATGCTCGCTATGATGAGCGGTGCATCGGCCACGTGGTAGCCCTTGAGCATCTCTGGCACAGCTGGCAGGTTGTTATAGGTCGGTGCCCTAACCTTCCAGCGGTAGACCTTGTTCTTCTCGCCGGTCATGACGTAGTGGACGACTTCACCCCTGTGGGCCTCAGTGAAGCCGAGTGCCTCCTCGTACTCCGGCAGGCTTCCGATGGGGGTCATTATGTCACCGTCTGGCATCTGGTCTATGAGCTGCTCAACGATCCAGTAGCTCTCGAAGAGCTCGTCCATCCTCACGAGAACCCTCGCAAGGACGTCGCCCTCCTTGTAAACCGGAACCTTGAAGTCAACCTCGTTGTATGCCGTCGCCGTCTTAGTTGCCTGGTCGAGCCTAGCATCGATGTTCCTCCCACTGGCTCTTGCAGTCGGTCCGAGGACGGAGTATGCCTTGGCAACCTTGTATGGGAGTATCCCAACACCCTCGGCACGCTTGATGAAGGTGTTGGTGTTCAAGGCCACATCGAGGAACTTCTTGGTTTCCTCGCGCATCTGCCTGACGACCTTAAGAACGTCCTCCTTGCGGTAGTCGAGGAGGTCTCTCCTGACGCCGCCGACGATATTCATACCGTACTGCTTCCTGTTGCCCGTTAAGCGCTCAACCAGCCACATGACTGGCTCACGGATGCGCCAAGCGTGCATAAAACCGGTATCAAACCCTACCATATGGGCAGCAATTCCTACCCAGAGGAGGTGGTTGTGAATCCTCTCCAGTTCAAGCATTAGGGTTCTTATGTAGCGGGCCCTGTCTGGAATGTCTACATCGGCAAGCCTCTCGACTGCCATGGCGTAGCTGACGGAGTGCTGGTAGCCGCAGATGCCGCATATCCTCTCAGCGAGGAAGAGTACCTGGTTGTAGGTCAGCCTTCCTTCGCCGGTCTTCTCTATTCCCCTGTGGGAGTAGAAGCCGCGGTAGTCCACGTCAACTATCTCCTCCCCCTTGACGAAGAGCCTGAAGTGGGCGGGCTCCTCTATTCCCTCATGGACGGGGCCCATAGGTACGAGTGTTGTTTCCTCGGGTTTCTCCTTGAACTCAGGCTTCGGCTCTGACATCGGTGAGTACTTGTAGTCCATGTCCTTTCTGAGTGGGTAAACCCCCTCTGGCCAGTCCTCCGGGAGAATTAGCCTCCTTAGGTCGGGATGACCAACGGGGTTGAATCCGAGGAGGTCTCTCACTTCCCTCTCTATCCAGAGGGCCGCCGGAAGCTTTGCGGCAACGCTCGGGAAGCTTGGATTATCGGCTGGCATGTAGGTCTTTAGGAAGACCCAATAGTTCCTGTCCATGTTGAGTGGTTCGACCTGAACGCTGAGGAAAGGACTGTAGGCGAATTTGCCGTTGAGCGGCCTCTCGTCGGTTCCGACTGCCGTTGACATGTGTGTCTCCTTGAACTTCGGGTGATTGTGCCACCAAAGCACAGCCTCTGGGAGGACTTCGCGGTCGATCGTGAACATGTACTGGCCGTAGCTCATCCTCTTACACTCTTTTATGTGGTCCTTAAAGGCCTCGTAGAAGTCTCTGAGGCCCTCCCTCTCGGAGAGTATCTTCTCAACGTTGGCCTTGGCACAGCGGCCGTCTTCACATGCCTTGCATTCAAATCCAAAGTTAGCCTCCAAATCCTTCGTTGTCACCATATTCACCACCCCATGAAAGCCATTGCGAGTATTACAACTCCTGCGAAGAACATCCTCGTGTTCATTTTAACGACGTGGTCTATTCTGAGCCTCGCGTTGGTCGCCTCTATTGCCGCTATGATCGGGTAGAACGATATCGTCAGCAGGAACTGGAGCGCGAGCACTTCAGCGGCCTTGACGGTTGTGTTTACCGGCCCGACCCAAGGCATGACGAGGATGCTGATGAAGAACCACAGCAGGGTAAAGCGCTTGATGTGGATTGCGTAGTAGAACACTCCAAGGAGTCTGCCACTGTACTCCGTCAGAGGTCCACCAATGACCTCCTGCTCTGCCTCGGCTATGTCGAAGGGTACGAAGCCGCTCTCGACGTAGAGGGCATAAGCGAGCAGGATGTAGGTCAGTATGAGAGACGGTGTTAGGTGAAGGTTTGCTATGATGTCAGCTATGTTAAGCGAGCCCGCGTTGTATGCCATGACTCCGTAGAGGATGCCTATCAGCGGTTCAACGGTGAGAATTATCTGCATCTCCCTTCCTGAACCCAAATGGCTGAAGGCGTTCTGGACGGTGAGACCCGCTAGCATTAGGAATATACTGACCATTAGGACCACGTAGAAGAACACAACTAGGTTGAAGCCGATGTCCACTGGAATGACGTTGCCGTAGGGCAGGAGCAGGGCGGCAGTTATTGCCGATGCGAGGGCTAGATACGGTGCCCATGTGAAGAGCCTGCTCTGGGTGGGCTTAACTGATGGAAGGTTGAAGAGCTTCATGAGGTCGTACCAGGTCTGGGCCAGCGGTGGCCCGCGTCTGTACTGGAGCCTAGCCTTTACCCTTCTCGCTATACCATCGAGGTATGGCGGTAGGATGAATATTATGAGGATTCCAATGGCGGCAAACACGAGTCTTGTTATGTCGAACTCCATTTTTATCACCTCACAGCACCGCCAGTATTCCCATTATCGCCCCTACGACTATCAGTGCTATGACGACGAAAGTTCCGAGTTTTATCCCCGGAACGACGTCCTTGGCTATTCTAAGGAACCTGACGAGCGGTCTGAATATCTCCTCGTCAATGTAGAGTATCTCGCGCTCCCTTAGGTCATCGAGGTGCTCGACCTTTGTGTACGGCGTATCAACGATCTTGGTGAAGTAGCTGCCCATCCAGAGGTATGCCCTGACGATATAGTGTATTATCCCTGCTCCAACCGCATAGAACCAGTCGCTGAAACGGTAGAACGACCCTATCTTCTCCTCGTACTTGATGTAGATACCCTCTGCGTTCACCCGGTACTCATCCTCGTCAATCTGTGTCGAACCGCAGTCCCAAGGTTTGGCTTCCTTGCCGTACTCTGGCTTGAATGCGAGGTAGAACCCAAAGGCGAGAACCCCAGCAACTATCACGAAGAGTACTGGGCTGAAGAGCACCGAGCCAAAGCCTATCTTGTAAAGGTTCGAAGTCACGGTAGCTGTTGTTCCTCCATTTGCCGCGGAGAGTCCTTTGTTTAGGAAACCCACGACGAATCCGGGGAAGATACCGATGAATAGTGTCAAACCCGCGAGTATCCATTCACCTAGTTGCATGACTGAGGGGACTTCTTTGACTTCTTTGTATCTCTCCATCTCACCGCCAAACTGTGCTCCGTAGAACTTAACAAAGGAAGCAAGTGTTGCGGCGCTTATCAAGGCAGCTAGGACAGCTCCAAGGGACAGGACAAAGTTTCCGGACTGATAGCCGGCAACGTAGATGAGCCACTTGCTTATGAAGCCGTTGAACGGGGGAATACCCGCTATTGCCATTGAAGAGAACAGCGTCGCGAGTGCCGTTACCTTCATCCTTGAACCAAGCCCTCCCAGCTCGTTTAGCTCAACTGTGCCCGTAGCATATTCGACAGCCCCTGCCTCAAGGAATAGGGAACCCTTGAATATTGCATGGTTAATGGCGTGGAAGAGGCCAGCGAACATTCCAAGGGCACCAATCGCCCCCAATGCCCCCCCTTTGGGGATTAACACCATTCCGATGCCTATGCCCAACCATATGTACCCCATCTGACCAACGCTATGGTAAGCCAAAAGCCTCTTGGCATTGGTCTCGCGGAGGGCGTAGAGTGTCCCGACCGTGAGGGTCACCGCACCGAGTACAGCCACGAGATAGCCGAGTCCCACGCTCTGGCCTACCATTTGCCAGTCAAATCTTAAGAGGCCGTAGACGGCGGTCTTTATCATTATACCACTGAGGAGCGCTGAAACGTTGCTTGGCGCTGCTGGGTGGGCATCGGGTAGCCAGAAGTGGAGCGGAACTACACCCGCTTTTGAGATGAAGACGCTTAGTGTTAGGGCATAGAACAGGAACTTCGTACTGGATGATGCGGTCAGCAGGGCGTTGTGTATCGCGGGGTAGCTCAGGTTATGAACACTGCCGGTCAGGACTGAGGCGAGGCCCAGTAGCAGGAACAGGGGTATTGTATCCGCAAAGTGCATCGTCAGGTAGTACTTGAGGCTTGCATCTAAGTCCTTTCTCTCCTCCTTCCAGAAGATCAGGATGAACGAGCTGAGTGTCATGAGTTCCCAGGATACAACGAAGTACTCGAGGTTGCTGACGGTTACCACGAGGGCCATTGATGCTATGAACGTGTTATAGGCTACGGCATAGACCCATCCCTTGCCCTTCTTCTCGTGGTGATCCATGTACGAAATTGAGTATATTGCCGACGCTAAGCTCACTATGCCCACTATGAAGAGGAACACCGCCGAGAGTCCATCCACGTGCACTGGGATTCCGAGCACCGTTCCCTTCCATGGGCCTGACGTGTAAACTTGGTAAACTTCTCCGAGCAGGAGTAGTGCGCCTATTGCGGCCATGAAACTGGAGGCCTTAGTTGAGGCCTTGTAGTCTATGACAAGGCCAACTAGGCCACCTATGATAAAAGCCCAGAGAGCATATTCCAGTAGTGGCAGCATCTTCCATCACCTCACAGGAACCCTATCTTCTGCACGATATCCAGAGTAACCCATGGCGCCACGATTCCTATTAGTATTAGAACCACCATGACTGCGACCATGAGTGCTGGCTCCTTCTCCGCTTCACCGTTGGGTTCTCCGAAGAAGCTCTCCCTAAACCATAGCAGAACAATTACAAGGAGTATTGCTGCATCGAGCAGGACCACCCCAGGGAAGAGCCAGGAGGCTATTCCCTTTGCGTGTCTTGTGACCATGACTGTGAACGCCTTGCTGAAGAACAGGCCAAGCGGCAGTACTCCGGTCATTCCGAGGAAGCTCAGGAACCAGGCGATACTCGTCCAGGGGACTGTCTTTCTCATTCCCTTTACGAGCTTCATGTCGGTTGTCCCAAGGGAGTAGGCAAGGCCGCCGACGGAAGCAAATCCCAGGGCCTTGACCACTGCGTGGTTTACAACCTGGTAGAGTGCTATCTGGAGGCCGACGGTGTGTCCAAGGAGGGCGTAGGCGAGGGTTATGTATGAAACCCCAATCTGAGCTATCGTGGAGTAGGCCAAGAGCTTCTTGGCATCGCGCTGGAGTGGGTAGTATATCATCATCAGGAGTATTAGTGCAACTGTTAGGCTGCCCAACACCCAAAAGGTTGAGTCGTCAGGCTTCATGTACTGTATTACCCTGAAGAGCATGAAACTTCCGAGCGGGACTATTGAGGCAGAGTGGATGTAGGCACTCGCTGGAACCGGTGAGGCAGTTGAATCTGGAAGCCAAGAGTAGAAGAGCAGCTGGGAGCTCATGGCGAAGGACGCGAACATGACGAGTAGTAGGGCGGTGTTGTTCGCGGTCATCTTGTCAAGCTCCTGGCCGCCGCCGAGGACTGCAACGGCCCCGAGGATGAGGAGGACACCGAGGTTCAGAACGAGGAAGGCCTTGAGGGCGTCTTCCTTGGCGTTTTCATAGAAGTTCACGAGGTAGAGCATGACTATTGCCATTATCTCAAGAGCTATTGCGAACTGGACGAGGTTCGTGGAGTAGATAAACACCATAGTTGCACCGGTCAGGAGGCCGAGGAGCCCGTAGAACCTGCCCTTTCCGGGACCCATTGGGAAGGTTCTGTTGCTCTGGCTGAAGTACTGGGCCGAATAAACCGCTAGGAGGAACGCAATGAGAATCGAGAAGAGCCCCATTAGGACTGAGGCAACGTCGGCCGTTACGCCAAAGACCTCGCCGAGGTTTCCGGCTGAGACGTAAGCTGTATGGTAAACCTTGCTCGTATCACCAGTAAAGAACTCGTAGGCGCCGGCCGCGTTTATTAGGAATGAGAGTCCGAGAACGGTTGAAGCAAATGTATCTGCTGACTTCCCCTCTGTCTTCCAGGCAAGCACGAGGATGAAGGGCAGGAGCGCCGATGCCAGGAACAGTTCTATCACCTTCCATCACCCCTTGTTTTCAACCTTTTTGGTTTTCCTGCAAAAATAATGGTCAGAGGAGAAGGGCCTCCTCGCCCTCCCCTTTCTCGGCTGCTGCCTTGAGGTTGGCGACGACCTTTCCTTCCCTCTCCCAGAGTATCTCGTCTATCTCACCGAACTTGAGGGCCTCAGTTGGGCAGGCTGCAACGCACGCTGGAAGGAGTCCCTCTGCCCTCCTGTCGGCACAGAGGTCGCACTTGTCCATGATCTTGTTCTCCTCGTCGAGCTTCGGAATGCCGAACGGACAGGCAACGGCACACATGAGACAGCCGATACACTTGAGCGGGTCAAAAGCAACCGCACCGTCCTCATCCCTGAAGAGCGCTCCCGTTGGACAGACGTTCAGACAGGGGGCCTTCTCACAGTGGCGGCAGTTGAAGGGAACTGTGAAGAGGTCCGGGAACTCAAAGACCTTTATCCTGGCCTCACCGTGGGTCATTTCACAGGCCACTTCACAGGCCTTACAGCCAATGCAGCGGTTATAATCTAGGAAGATCTTCTTATGGGCCATTCTAACCACCTCACTCCTCCACCTTCTTCACCCTGGCCGCAACTGCCTTCAGCTCGGCCATCTTCGTCATCGGGTGTATCTCGTCCAGCGTGAGGAAGTTAGCCTGCCAGTGCCACGGAAGTGCTATCACGCCTTCCCTGACTTGCTCAGTGACCTCCGCCCTCACTAGAATGCTTCCGCGCCTGGTCTCGACTTTGACGAGATCGCCCGTCTTGATTCCAAGCTCTCTAGCGTCCTTCTGGTTTATCATGACGAACTCTTCCGGCCAGCGCTTCTGGAGGCTCGGGCTCTCCTCGCTCATGCTTAGGGTGTGCCAGTGGCCGACGAGCCTGAAGTTGGTGAGCCAGAACGGGTACTCCTCGTCGGGCATCTCAGGTGGCTCCATCCACTCGACGGGCTGGAGCTGAGCCTTTCCGTCTGGCGTCTTAAAGCCGCTCTTGAAGAGTATCTTAGTCCCCTCTCCTGGTTCAGTGCACGGGAAGAAGCATCCTTCTGGGTGCTCGGCGAGGTACTCAGGAGTTGCGCCCTTGAAGACCGGTATGACGCTGTTTATTTCCCTCAGGATCTCATCCGGGTGGGAGTACTTGAAGTACTCGCCGAGGCCGAGTTCCTTGGCGAGCTCAACTATGATGAGCCAGTCAGGCTTGGCCTCCCCAGGTGCTTCGGCGGCTTTGTAAGTCCTCTGTACCCTCCTCTCGGCGGAGATGGCCGTTCCGGTCTTCTCGAACCACGCTGCGGCTGGAAGGACTATGTCGGCATACTTGATAGTATCTGTGGGGAAGATGTCCTGGACAACGAGGAAGTCGAGCTTTTTCAGCTGCTCTCTAACCCAGGCGCTGTTTGGAGCCGACTTGGCGATGTTTCCTCCTGCGATGTACATCATGCGTATCTTCTTACCCATCTCACGGATCATGTTGGTGAGGTCGAGGCCGACCCAGTCGGGTGTCTTAAAGCCCCAGAGCCTTTCGAGTTCAGCCCTGGCGGCCGCGTCGGTAACGGGCCTCCCAGTCGGGAGATTGTTGGGTGCAATGCCGGTCATAGAGGCACAGAACCCACACTGTGCTCCGGGGAAGACGCCGCTCCAGACACCGTCCTTACCGATGTTCCCGGTTATCGCGATGAGGTCGGCTATCGCAAGTGCAGTGTTGAACCCGTTAACGTGCTGGTTCATTCCCTCGTTCACGAGGAAAGCAGCCCTCTTGGTTGCTATCATCTTGGCGGCCTTCCTTATGTCCTCGGCCGGGACGCCGCTTATCTTCTCGGCCCATTCTGGAGTGTAGTCCTTCACAGCTTCCTTGAGCTTCTCAAAGCCAGCGGTCCTCTCCTGGACAAACTCACTGTCATAGAGCTCCTCGGTTATGACGACGTTGAGCATAGCGAGGGCAACTGCGAGGTCAGTTCCAGGGTAGGGCTTGAGGTGGAGTGAGGCGTACTTGTGACCCCTGGTTGAGCGCGGGTCAACCACTATCATTTCAGCACCGTTGTCAAGGATGGCCTTCTCAACGTACTGTCCGAAGAATACTGGGGCGGTCTCGGCCGGGTTGTGGCCCCAGACCACTATCAGCTCGGCCCTGGAAACGTCCTCGAATGGGTTGGTAGCAGCACCACTTCCAAAGACCTTCGTCCTGGCGGGGCTGTTCGAGTACTGACAGTACCTTCCGGGGAAGTCGAGGTTGTTGGTTCCAATTGCCTTTGAGAACTTGTGAACGAGGTAGTTCTCCTCAAGGGTTATCTTCTCGCTCCCGAGGAAGGCTATCGCCTCCGGTCCATAGGTATCTTTTATCTCCCTGATCTTCTCTGCAATTATTCTGTAGGCTTCCTCCCAGCTTATCTCCTCGAACTCTCCTTCACCCTTCTCCCCAACGCGTCTGAGCGGCTTCTTGAGTCTCTTCGGGCTGTTGATGAACTGGTATGAGGCAACTCCCTTCGGACAGAGCTTTCCTCTGTTTGGGATCGTTGGGTGGTCGTAGTCGAACTCAATCCTCCTGATGTAGCCGTTCACGCTGACCGCGTAGAACCTGCACCCCACTGAACACCACGGGCACACAACAGGCACTAACTTCTCTGCCATAGCTATCACCACCATTATATGACTGACCAGTCATTTGGATTGCGCATTAGAACCTTAAATAGTTTTCTGAAATCGACGGCGAACTTGGTAAACAGAAAGGCTAACCTATTCCAAAGTGTCAACAACTTAAATTAAACACTAACGGAGAGCCTCAGGTGATTGAGAACTGCCTCAACAACTTTCCTAAGGTAATGACCCTCTGAGACCTTCAAATACTCCCTAGCATAGAGATAGTGCATTAGAGAACCGAGAAACATCTGAAATGCTATTAGTGCATCCTCGTAGCCTACTTTAACATAAGCAGTTATTCTTCTTGCCCCTTCCCTCAAAAGCTCGGAGCAGGACTGTTTGTAGATCTCGTTGATGGAATTATAGTGGGTTCTTATGGAGAGCATGTGGAAAAGAATCTCGGCTCGATACTCCTCTGAATAGAACTCAAGAAACTCCCTTCCAAGCTGGAGGAGATAGTCACCGAGCGTGGGATAAGAAACAGTTATGTACGGGTCGTTGAGGGAGGGCATGGCCATGATGGGCATTACCCCGAAGGCAAGCTCCTTTATCAGGTCGTCCTTGCTCCTGAAGTAGAGGTAGAACGTCCCCTTGGCAACGCCTGCCCTGGCCACTATCTCGTCCACCGTCGTCCTGTCGAAGCCCTTTTCTGCAAACAGCTCCATCGCCGTGGAGACTATCTTTTCCCTCGTCTTTCCCGGAGACTTTGTGGCCACTGCCCGCACCTCTGACTATCCGGTCATACTGAACATTTGTGTGTACCCTAACATTTAAACTTTTTGTTGGGAGGATAGAATCAAAATTGCAGTTTGAAAACTATGAGAAAAGGGGCAAGAAAGTTCAAGATAGAGTTTGATTAGAGAGTAGCTGACATTATATCCCCTCATCTATCTCTGTCACTTCTTTAAGCAGTTCCCCCAAGCTCCCCAGAGATCATCTGGGCAAAGAGTCCCATGTTCATCCCGAAGACGTATATACCATCGGGCATCTCAATGATTGAGAACTTACAAGGCATCATCGCTGAAATCCAGCGGTTTTCGGGTTTGCTTACTGCTTTTGTCGCGAAATCCTTGTTACAGACTTCAAGGACTGCGAATTTTACTCCAACTTTTTCGATATAGTTGTATTCTCCGACCACGGTCCAGTTTAGCTCTTCTGTCTTCCTCTTTAGCCTCTCAATTGTCTCCTTGAAGGGGTACTTGCTCGTAACCCCTCTTACCATCTGCTTCATCATGTCCTCCATGGACCCCATCTGACTGACTGGTCAGGGAAAGGAATATAAATAATTTTCTTCAACCATTGGTTGATAACCATGGCCCTGATGCTGGCTGGAAGGGTTGTTGAGATAAGAAACGGGAAAGCAATAGTGGACGTTGAAGGACAGCTGAAGGAGGCCAGCTTGGAGTTCATAAAAGACGTGAAGCCGGGGGATTACGTAAAGATGTACTACGGCATAGTCCTCGAAAAGGTCAGCAAGGAAGAGGCTGAAGAGACGCTGGCGAGGTGTTCCTATCACCACTCGTCCAGCATTGAGCTTACTTTCACGGTTTCAAACTTTAAGTTTTAGAAAGGCTGAATAAACTTCTTTCAAAGTTTTGGAAGGTGAGAAAGATGTGTCTCGCAACCGTAGCGAAGGTGCTTGAAGTTGACCCCTCAAAAGGAACCGCCTGGGTTGACTTCGGCGGAGTTGAGAGGGAGGTGAGGATAGACCTGATGCCAGATGTGAAGCCCGGCGAATACGTGCTTGTTCATACGGGCTTCATAATAGAGAAAGTCGACGAAAAAACCGCCAGGGAAATCCTAAACGCGTGGGATGAGGTCTTCGAGGTAGAGCCCGACGCCATGGGCGGCTACTACTATCCGGGTGATCGAACATGAAGGACGTTGAGAGGGTAATTGCCCCTTACAGGGATAGGGCGATAGCCCAGAAGTTAGTCGAGAAGATCAAAGAAGAAGCAAAGACCCTCGACGGTGAAATCAGGATAATGCACGTTTGTGGAAGCCACGAGGACACGATAACGAGATACGGGATCCGTTCTCTTCTCCCAAAGAACGTTAAGGTCGTCAGCGGGCCTGGCTGTCCAGTCTGCATAACACCCATCGAGGATATCATAGCGATGCAACGCATAATGAGGAAAGCAAAGGAAGAGGGCGAGGAGATAATCCTGACGACCTTTGGGGACATGTACAAAATCCCAACGCCGATGGGGAGCTTTGCCGACTTAAAGAGCGAGGGCTTTGACGTCAGGATCGTCTACGGTATCTATGACACGTACAGGATAGCCAAGGAGAACCCGGACAAGACGGTCGTCCACTTCTCCCCGGGCTTTGAGACCACCACCGCTCCCACCGCTGGAATGCTCAACGCTGTGGCCCAGGAGAAACTTGAGAACTTCAAAATTTACTCCGTTCACCGCTTAACCCCTCAGGGGATAGAAGTCCTCATAAAGCAGAAGAGCAGGATAGATGCCCTCATAGATGCCGGCCACGTCTCAACGATAATCGGCGTGAAGGGCTGGGAGTTCCTAAGCGAGCGCTATGGAACCCCGCAGGTCGTTGCGGGTTTTGAGCCGAACGATGTTCTCATGGCGGTTCTCCTTCTCATAAGGATGTACAAAGAAGGCGACGCGAGGGTCGTGAACGAGTACAAGAGGTCCGTTAAATACGAGGGTAACGTCCATGCCCAGAAGCTCATTGATAAGTACCTCAAGGTCGTCGATGCCAAGTGGAGGGCTTTGGGAATCTTCCCGAAGACCGGCCTTAAGGTCAGAAACGAGTGGAAGGAGTTCGAGATAAGGAACTTCTACAAGGTTGAAGTTCCCAAGGGGCTTCCAGAGCTTGAGAAGGGATGCCTCTGTGCCGCCGTGCTGAGGGGCCTGGCAATGCCAACGGACTGCCCGCACTTCGGAAAAGACTGCACGCCGAGGCATCCAATAGGGCCCTGCATGGTGTCCTACGAGGGAAGCTGCAACGTGTTCTACAGGTACGGCGTGCTGTATTGACACCAGAGGTTGGAAACTCCCCTATCGTTTTCAACTTTTGGTTTTGGAAAGGTATAAAGATTTAGAGGGACTGAGAGAAACGGTGGGAGGAATGAAGGCATATCACATTCACGTTCAGGGAATCGTTCAGGCGGTAGGGTTTCGGCCGTTCGTCTATCGGATAGCCCACGAGCACAACCTGGGGGGCTACGTCAAAAACCTCGGCGATGCGGGCGTTGAGATAGTCGTTGAGGGCAGGGAAGGGGACATCGAGGCTTTTCTCCATGAGTTATATAAGAAAAAACCACCTCTGGCAAGGATTGACAGGATTGAGAAGAAGGAGATCCCACCGCAGGGATTCGACCGCTTTTACATCGAGAAAAGCTCCAAGGGCGGAAAGGGCGGGGACTCAATAATTCCGCCGGACATAGCGATCTGCGATGACTGCCTCAGGGAGCTCTTTGACCCAACCAACAAGCGCTACATGTACCCCTTCATCGTCTGTACAAACTGCGGGCCGAGGTTCACAATAATTGAAGACCTCCCATACGACCGCGAGAACACCACGATGAAAGAATTTCCCATGTGCGACTTCTGCCGGAGCGAGTACGAGGATCCGCTCAACAGGCGCTACCACGCCGAGCCAATAGCCTGCCCCGTCTGCGGACCCTCTTACAGGCTCTACACCAGCAATGGACAGGAGATACACGGAGACCCGCTCAGGAAAGCGGCTGAACTCATAGACAAGGGCTACATCGTGGCCATTAAGGGGATAGGTGGAATACATTTAGCATGTGACGCCACAAGGGAGGACGTCGTGGCCGAGCTTAGAAGGAGAACCTTCAGACCACAGAAGCCCTTCGCTATAATGGCCAAAGACATTGAGACCATAAAGAGCTTCGCCTATGTGAGCCCGGAGGAAGAAGAGGAGCTGACCTCCTACAGGCGTCCAATAATAACGCTCCGCAAGAGAGAGCCCTTCCCGCTCCCCGAGAACCTTGCACCCGGCCTCCACACAATCGGAGTCATGCTTCCCTACGCTGGAACCCACTACATCCTCTTCCACTGGAGCAAGACGCCGGTTTATGTGATGACCTCGGCCAACTACCCCGGAATGCCGATGGTTAAGGACAACGAGAAGGCCCTTGATGAACTTAAAGATATGGCAGACTACTTCCTCCTCCACAACAGGAAGATTCTGAACAGGGCCGACGACAGCGTGATAAGGTTCGTTGACGGGAAGAGGGCAGTTATAAGGCGCTCGCGCGGCTTCGTGCCCCTTCCGATAGAGATACCCTTCGAGTACAACGGCCTGGCAGTTGGGGCGGAACTCATGAATGCCTTCGGCGTGGCAAAGAACAGAAAGGTCTACTCGAGCCAGTACATAGGCAACACCGGAAAGGTCGAAGTCCTCGAGTTCATGAGGGAGGCGATAGCCCACTTCCAGAAGATTCTGAGGGTTAAGAACCTCGATCTCATAATAGCCGATCTTCACCCGATATACAACACAACGAAGCTGGCCATGGAAATAGCGAACGAGCTGAACATCGAGCTCCTACAGGTTCAGCACCACTACGCCCACATAGCGAGCGTCATGGCAGAGAAAAACCTGGATTCAGCGATAGGGATAGCGCTCGACGGCGTTGGCTACGGGACCGATGGGAACACCTGGGGCGGCGAAGTCCTTTATCTGGGGTACGAGGACGTTGAGAGGCTGGCCCACATCGACTACTATCCGCTCCCCGGCGGGGATCTGGCGAGCTACTATCCACTGAGGGTGTTGATGGGAATACTGAGCAAGGTCTATTCGATTAACGAGCTTGAAGGAGTCATAGCCCACTGCTGTCCAAAGGCCATTGAGAGCCTCAAGTACGGGAGGGTCGAGTTCAACGTGGTTCTAAACCAGCTCGCCAAGGGTATAAACACCGCCTACGCCTCATCGACGGGAAGGGTTCTCGACGCAATAGCGGTTCTCCTCAACGTCGCCTACAGGAGGCACTACGAAGGAGAGCCAGCCATGAAGCTTGAGA
This sequence comes from Thermococcus sp. Bubb.Bath, assembly GCF_012027595.1. Classification (NCBI taxonomy): domain Archaea; kingdom Methanobacteriati; phylum Methanobacteriota; class Thermococci; order Thermococcales; family Thermococcaceae; genus Thermococcus; species Thermococcus sp. Bubb.Bath. The sequence goes on from NZ_SNUR01000004.1 coordinate 107,465, forward strand.
GCTTCGCCTGCAAGGGCAAGAACGATCTGAAGTTCGAGGTTCCGGCCGAAGGAGAGCTGATTAAGGTTGAGAGTCTGTTCGAGCAGATCCTTGAGGCAATTGAGGGGGCATCACCAGCGGACATAGCTTACTCAGTCCACTTAGCTCTCGCGAGGGCCTTCGCTCAAACGGCGGTAGAGAAAGCCAGAGAGTTCGGCGTGAAGAACGTTGCCCTGAGCGGCGGAGTTGCATACAACGAGCTCATAACCAAGACGGTAAGGAAGGTCGTGGAGGCGAACGGGCTAAACTTCCACGTCACAACAGAAGTACCGAGGGGCGACAACGGAGTAAACGTCGGCCAGGCATTCCTTGGAGGCCTCTACCTCGAAGGCTATCTGACGAAGGAGGACTTAATGCTGTGAGAAAGGATATAAGAGATAATGACTTAGAGGTTTCGGGGAGAGCGCGAATGCCGATACTTCAAAAGGGTGAGCTTGAGGAAATACTCAAAGAGGTAAAGGCAAAGCTCCAGGAAATCCTTGGAGATAACTTAGTTGAGGTCATCCTCTTCGGCTCCTACGCGAGGGGGGAAGCTGAAGAGTGGAGCGACGTCGACGTGCTGGTTGTCGTGAAGCAGTGGCCAACGCTCGAGGAGCTTGACAGGATGGCAGAGGCGACCAATGAATATGCCATCGAAAAAGGAGTTGTGATATCACTAATACCCTATGTCGAGAAACCGGCCATGAGCTCGGATCCACTAATCCTTAACGTGATGCGGGAGGGCATAAAGGTATGATCGATTATCAACCCATAATACGCAAGGCCGAGAAAAGTCTGGAGGCCGCTAAGGCTCTTCTAAAAACAGGGGCCTATGAATTCGCCCTTTCCAGGGCGTATTACACGATGTTCTACTGCGCAGAGACACTCCTGTTAACAAAAGACATCTCGGTTTCGAAACACTCTGCCGTCATAGCACTCCTTGGAAGAGAGTTTGTGAAAACTGAGGAGGTTCCTCATAGGTTCTTTACCTATCTGAGGCTGGCCTTCCAGCTTAGACAGGTGGCAGATTATTCCTTTAAGAATAACCTGTCAGAGGAAGACGCCAGAGTTCAAATCGAAAGGGCCAAGGAGTTTTTAGACTTTACGCGCTCATACCTGAAGGAAAAAGGTCTGCTGGGGGATTGAAATGGACGAAAAGATAAAGCTCGAACACGGAGCCGGTGGAGAGATAATGGAAGACTTCCTAAGGGACGTCGTCCTCAAGACCCTAACCCTGAAATCCGCTGGAGGCATAGGGCTTGATGCACTCGACGACGGAGCCACAATACCCTTCGGGGACAAGCACATCGTCTTCACGATAGACGGGCACACGGTAAAGCCTCTCTTCTTCCCCGGAGGGGACATTGGTCGCCTAGCGGTCAGCGGGACGGTAAACGATCTGGCCGTTATGGGTGCGAAGCCAGTAGCGCTGGCGAACTCGATGATAATCGGCGAGGGCCTCGACATGGAAATTCTAAAGAGGGTTCTCAAGTCGATGGACGAGACGGCAAGGGAAGTCCCTGTCCCGATAGTCACGGGCGACACTAAGGTCGTTGAAGATAAGATAGAGATGTTCGTGATAACGGCCGGAATAGGGATAGCCGAACACCCGGTAAGCGATGCAGGGGCAAAGATCGGGGACGTTGTTTTGGTCAGCGGGACGATAGGAGACCACGGCATAGCCCTGATGAGCCACAGGGAAGGTATAGCCTTCGAGACCGGGCTCAAGAGCGACGTCGCACCGATATGGGACGTTATCAAAGCGGTTGCCGATGCAATCGGCTGGGAGAAGGTTCACGCGATGAAAGACCCTACGAGAGCCGGCTTGAGCAATGCGCTCAACGAGATAGCAAGCAAGAGCAACGTTGGAATCCTCGTGAGGGAAGCAGATATTCCGATAAGGCCCGAGGTGAGAGCTGCCAGCGAGATGCTCGGGATAAGCCCCTACGATGTCGCCAACGAGGGCAAAGTTGTCATGGTTGTCGCAAGGGACTACGCAGAGGATGCCCTTGAAGCTATGAGAAAAACGGAGAAAGGTAAGAACGCCGCGATAATCGGTGAGGTCATAGAGGACTACCGCGGCAAAGTTCTTCTTGAGACAGGGATAGGTGGAAAGAGGTTCATGGAACCTCCCGAAGGAGACCCCGTTCCAAGGATCTGTTAGTGCATCTCGAAGCCTTCCAGGGCTTTCTTCACTTCTTCCACGCTGGCCTCGTCTTCGAGCGTTGAGAGATCCCCGAGACCCTTTCCGGTTGCGAGGGCTTTTAGAACCCTGCGCATTATCTTTCCGCTCCTAGTCTTGGGCAGTTTGTTGACGAAAAAGACCTCCGCCGGAGCCGCTATCGGGCCGAGCACTTCTCTGACATAGTTTATGAGCTCCTTCTTCAGCCCCTCAGTTGGGGCGTAGCCTTCCTTTAGTATGACGAAGGCCACCGGAACCTCACCCTTTATCTCGTCGGGCCTTCCTATTGCAGCCGCTTCCGCAACAGCTGGGTGAAGAACGAGGGCGTGCTCTATCTCGGCAGTTCCGATCCTGTGGCCAGAGACGTTGAGAACCTCGTCGGCCCTGCCGAATATCCAGAAATAGCCGTCCCCGTCCTTCATTGCATAGTCGGCCGGATAGTATACCCAGACTCCCTCTTCCGGCTTGCTGAAGCGCTTCCAGTAGGTTCTTATGTAGCGCTCGTCGTTGCCCCAGATGCCGAGGAGCATTCCCGGCCAGGGCTTCTTAGTGACGAGGTAGCCCCTCTCACCTGGCTTCGCTGGTTCGCCTTCCGACGTGAAAACATCTGCATCAACGCCGAGGCCGGGGAAGGTGGCTGAACCGGGCTTGAGCGGTGGAAGCTGTATTCCGGCAGATGTGTATATCATGTAGCCGCCCGTCTCGGTCTGCCACCATGTGTCTATTATCGGGCAGCGTCTTCCGCCGACGATCTCGTAGTACCACTTCCAAGCACCGGGGTTGATCGGCTCACCGACTGAACCGAGCAGGCGGAGGGAAGAGAGGTCGTGCTTTTTCACCCACTCGTCTCCGTAGCGCATGAGCATCCTTATCGCCGTCGGAGCCGTGTAGAATATCGTGACTCCGTGCTTCTCTATCAGTTCCCAAGGTTTATCGGGCTTGGGGTAGTTCAGAGCCCCCTCGTACATCATAACGGTTAATCCGAGGGTAAGCGGGCCGTAGACGAGGTAGCTGTGGCCGGTGATCCAGCCTACATCTGCAGTATTCCAGAAGAGGTCGCTCTCGGTTATTCCCCACGCCCACTGCATCGTCTTGGCAACATAGACGAGATAGCCGCCTGTGGAGTGGACGATACCCTTCGGCGTTCCGGTCGTTCCGCTCGTGTAAAGGATGAAGAGCGGGTGGTTGCTCTCGACCGGGACTGGTTCAACGTACCTCTCGGCCCCCTCAAGGAGGTTCTGCCAGTAGTAGTCCCTTTCCTCAACCATGTTGACATCGTTTTCAGAGCGCTTGAGCACCACAACGCTCTCGACGCTCGGGGTTTCAAGGAGGGCCTTGTCAACTATCTCCTTGAGGTTTAGGGTCTTTCCACGCCTGTAGAGGTAGTCGGCGGTTATGACAACCTTGGCCTTTGCGTCATTTATTCTAGTAGCCAACGCTTCAGCCGAGAAGCCAGAGAACACAACGCTGTGGATTGCTCCAATCCTCGCGCTGGCCAGCATCGCTATTACAACTTCAGGAACGAGGGGCATGTAGATGACTACCCTATCGCCCTTCTCAACGCTTAGGTTCTTGAGGACTGATGCAAAGCGGTTCACCTCGCGGTAGAGCTCGTAGTACGTGAGTGTCCTCGTTTCTCCCTTTTCGCTCTCCCAGATTATTGCCGCCCTGTTCCTCTTTCCCGCCTTGATGTGCCTGTCGAGGGCGTTGTAGCTGGCGTTGAGCTGGCCTCCAACGAACCAGCGGAAGAGAGGAGCCTTCGAGTCGTCAAGGACTTTCTCCCACGTCTTGAACCAGTCGAGAATTTTCGCCTGTTCCCCCCAGAACTCCTCGAGGTTCTCAATGGACCTCCTGTGCTCCTCCCTGAAGGACTGCAGTGGGATGTACTTCTCCTCTAGAAACCCTTCTCCTACCTGCACGGGTTATCACCTCCCCAGGTTAAGAGTTAGGTTTCCTTAAATTTCTTTCGGCATTCGTCAAAATGATAATCGACGAAAAACGGAAAAGAGTTAGGACTGGCTAATTAGCCAGAAAGCGAAAGTAGAATAGCCGTTTGTCGAAACAGGGGGCGATGAAGAACATTATTGCGTCAAAAAGGTCAAAAATTTGAAAAATTTTGCGGTAAGATAAGCAAGTGTCCGTAAAAATTTTGGAAGGAGGCGTCAGAACGTCAAAGCTAGGACAAATGGATTCATCCAACTATCGACTTCCAGAGCCTCTCAATCTGCTCGATGGGCTCAACCTCTCTGCCGCTGAGGCTGTCAACGATGAAGTTCTGGTCGAAGGGTATGATGACGTCGGGCTTAACCGGCAGTTTTTCCTCAACACCTGGAATGGCCTTGTTGAGGACAAGGATATGCTTCAGGCCGAGGCTCTCGCTGAGATCGGCTATCTTCTTCGACAGCTCAATGGACTCCAGGGATGGCTCGGCCACGTCAACTACCACATCAACGTGCTTGTCAACGCCCCTGCCGAAGTGCTCTATTCCCGCCTCTGTATCGACGATAATAACCTCGTTCTCCTTGAGCTTTATTCCCTCAAGGAGCTTTCTAGCGAGAAAGCCGTAGGGGCAGGCACAGCCCTCCTCGGCCTCCTCGATCTTCCCGATGGTCAGAACCGCAAGGTTGCCTTTCCTCGCAAGTATCTCCCCGGGAACCTCGTTAAGAGTCCATTTGAAAAGCTCCTCGTCGAGTTCTCCCTCTCCTTCAGCCGCCATGAGTATCTTGGCCCTCTTCTTTCCACCGAGGTGTTCTGCCAGAGTCTTGACCTTCGGGAGGCCGAGCATTCTGTAGAGACCCGGGTTTGACTCATCGGCGTCTATGATGAGGACGCGGTAGCCCTTTTCAGCTAGGTATTTGCCGAGCATGGCACTGATGGTGCTCTTCCCACAACCACCTTTTCCGGACACGAGGATCTTCATGCGTATCACCAGTTTGAAGAATGATAGCACGATTTATAAATTGTTGGGTTTCCGATTGTTTTCAACCTTTTGTTCAGAAAAGCCGTATAAGTCCCCTTTCCAACTTAAAAGTGGGGATAACATGATAATTTCAAAACCATGCGCCACAATGAGGGGAATCGTAATAAGTGGCTACTCCTGGGAGAAGCCGATAACGGTGGACCTAACGAAAACGGCCCAGTGCCTTAGGGAGAGAGGATACACTGTGAAGAAGCTTCTTCCGGCGATGATGCTCATCGTCGAGATGGAGGGCTACGAAGTCAGCGTTTATCCGAGCGGGAAGATAATAGTTAAGCTCCTTGACGATGCAGAGCTTGGGAAGAAGATGGCCGAAACGGTTTACGACTGTGCTGGGGTTCTGGAGGTGGTCGCATGAGGATTCCGGACGATGTTAGAAAGGACATCCCGCTCACGAAAGAGGTCATATACTTTGACAACACTGCAACTTCTCTCACTCCAAAGCCCGTTGTTGATGCAATGGACGAGTATTACCTGAAATACCGCGCAAACGTCCACAGGGGTGTCCACAGGCTCTCCCAGATAGCGACACACAAGTACGAGGAGAGCAGAAAAGCCGTTGCAGATTTCATAAACGCGAAGTTCGAGGAAGTAGTCTTCACGAAGAACACGAGCGAGAGCCTCAACCTCGTTGCCCTCGGACTGGAGCACCTCTTTAAGAAGGGGGACAAGATAGTGACGACACCCTACGAGCACCACTCGGATTTGCTCCCCTGGCAGAGGTTGGCGAGGGAGAAGGGCCTCCGGCTCGAATTCATTGAAGGCGATCTGGAGGGCAACCTTGATCTGGCAGATGCAGAGAAGAAAATCAAAGGCGCTAAACTCGTAGCCGTCCAGCACGTCTCGAACGCCCTTGGCGTCATCCACGAGATCGAGAGGCTGGGGAAGATGGCGAAGGAGGAAGGTGCGATATTCGTTGTTGACGCCGCTCAGAGTGCCGGTCACATGGAAGTGGACGTTAAAAAGCTCCACGCAGACTTTCTGGGCTTTTCCGGGCACAAGGGGCCGATGGGGCCGACTGGGATTGGGGTACTTTACATCAACAGTGAATTCTTTGACATCTTCGAGCCGCCACTCATAGGTGGGGGAACTATCGAGGACGTCGACCTCTATTCATACAAGCTGACGGAGCCTCCGGAGCGCTTTGAGGCTGGGACTCCAAACATAGGAGGAGCCATAGGACTTGCCGCAGGAGTACGGTACGTCGAGAAGGTTGGGGCGGACAAGGTCGAGAAACAGGAGGGCAAGCTTGTCAAGCGCATCACAGAGGGTCTTGACGAGCTTGAAATTCCCTGGTATGGACCGAGAGACTTAAAGAAGCATGCTGGCGTCGTCAGCTTCAACGTCCCACCATTGCACCCGCATGACGTTGCTGCAATCTTAGACGAACACAACATACTGGTAAGGAGCGGCCACCACTGTGCTCTCCCAGTTATGAAGAAGCTCGGAGTGGAGGGGACAGTTAGGGCCTCATTCCACGTCTACAACAGCGTTGAGGAGGTCGAGACGTTCCTCGGAGTTATGGAGGGGCTGGTAAAAGGTTTGAGGGGTTAAAGGGACATCCTGCCCCACTCAACGTTTATTGTTTCAGGGGTGCGGTAGATGAAGGCACCCTCTCCCTTGTGGACGTGCTTCCTCGTGGAACCCGGAGGAACACCACTGGTCTCGTAAACAAGGCTCTGGACGTCGGGGTCGTGGTAGAGGAGCAGAAGCGGACCGGCCAGGTTGAGGAGGGAATCGAGGGCGTACTCGCTGGCAACAACCGTGATCCTCTTCAGCATCGGCCTCGTGAGAAGCGGCAAACCTGCGCCACCTGCTGACGTGTAGGTCAAAACTGCCGCATCGTTCAGGCAGATCATTGTTTTCCTCCTCTTTTCGAGGGCAGCCGCAAGAACGAGGAAGGCGGTGCCGACGAGCGTTATGCTGTGGGGTTCCCAAGGTTTATAAGGACGCTTTCGCCGAGTTCCGGAACGTCACCGGAATAGAGGAGCTGATCTATGGCCGTGTAGCTCTCGGCTATTACTTCGGAGTACTCCTCACTGGCCTTAAGGGCCCCGGGGACGCTTTCGACCTTGCCGGAGAGGATGTCGGAGTAGAGCCTCTCCGTGAGCGCCCTGTCTAATCCGTAAACCGTCTGTACTATTGTGGTGGCCGTGTAGGGATCGAAATAACCCTCAATCGCAAACTTTATGGGGTCGAGGCCGCTAGGCTTAGTGTCTTCAACTTTCAAAACGGTGTCGAAGCCCTCTCTGGGAAAGGTGCCCTTCGTATCAAAGACTGTCACGGAGTAGTCTTTATCCCGGTAGGCTCTGGCAAAATAGCCCACAGCATTATCAGGGAAGTCATCCATTCCGAAGACCTTTAGAGTTCTTCCGTGATAAACGGGATCGTAGAAAACGTCCCCCCTTCTCTCTCAAAGAGCCTGACCGCTACCCGCTGTGCTTCATGGAACCACCGTGCAGAATTAGGAGGGCATCATATAAACGGCTTCCGGTGTGAAAAAAAGAGGAAGAGATCACTCCTCCGGCTTCGGGAGGTGGCCCCCTCATCAGATTCCCTGAGGACAGCATTCATTGAAGGTCTTAAGGTAGCTAACCTTCTGTTTGTGCTTTGAAGTACTCTTCCGCCCGCTTAATGAGGAACTCGTCCTCAACCTTTTCTCCAATGCGCTTGAAGACCACCTTACCTGGGCTGAACCAAGTCTTGTCCTCCAGCAAGTCCTGATAGCACTCCTCATCCACTAAGTCACTCCCCCTCACTGAAACGAGGATCTTGTACTCACCCAGGCTTTTTATTAGAACTTACTCCCTTTCATCATCCACATCAATCAACTCGTACAACCCATTCTCTAAGGTTAGAAAGTCGTTCCTGACAATGGTAACGCCTGAAGGGAGTATTCTCTTCCTCTCTTCAACGATGGAGACGAACTCCATGAGGAGGAGGTGCAAGTCATCCTCCTTCAAACCAACCATGGTGAGATCAGTAGTATCATTATATCCAGCAATCATGAGGACCCCCCACTTCAGGAAGGGTTTTAAAAACTCCAACAACTCGCTGGACTTCACAAACGTCCACGAGTACCGTGAGTGCGGGTTGAGTTCCAAGAGAGAATAACTCCCGACCTTGAACAGTTTTAGGTCAAAGTAATCCACGGATCTACGGTTCACGTCTGCAGCAGTTTTTAAGGGCTCGTTCGGCCATAATCCTCCTTTCTTGATTAGGATTACCGGGTATTTCAAGAGCCCAGCCTTTTGAAATTCCCGCCATTCTAACTTCATTCTCTCCCTGTCAAAATAGTCCGGTTCCCTAAGCCTGACTTTAAAATTCGAACTAACGAACCGCTCAACCTCCTCTGGAGTCTTGTCAAAAACAAAACAGAGAAAGTACTCCACCCCCATCAGCATCACCTCTAAGTAAATTCTGAATCATGGTACTCGATTGAAACTTCAACCCCGTATTTCATCTTCGCCTCTTTAACAGCTTTTTCGCGAGCTCTTTAATCCTATCCAGTCCCGTCAGGTAAGTCTCATCCTTCGTCCCCTTCAGGTACCCCTCAAGGAACTCTAGTGCAGCTTTCACGTATTCTCTGACTTCGACCCTCTCCCTGCCAACCAATCGGTCGTCCTCAAAGGCCTCAATGAGCAGGTAATCGCCCTCTTTCTTGAACACCACAGGAGAAATCGGCTCGTAAGTGCCGAAACTCACCCTGAGTTCCCTGTCCCTGCAGTTCTCCCATATTCCCCTTCTCTCATCCTCCTCAAACTTTTCAAGCACGTAGGGAATTCCATCACACGATGCCACCGCGAAGGTTGCTGTGGCGAGGATTGCCGCCAGAGCTTGCACAATGTAGCAGGCGGCCCACACAATCCGCTTTCCATTCACCTCTATAATGATCCAGGCCCCAAATCCTTCTGATTCCTTCAACTCTTCAAGAGGGAAATCAACTGAAAATCTAACTGGCACTAAGATCACCCCTGCCTGTTCTCTTTAAAAAATTTAAAGGTGTAGTCGATTAGTCCAAGTATGCTGTAATGAATTTGTAAATTCCACGCACCCTATCGTACGATAGGATGACTCTAACCTTTCTGCCTACCCATTTGCCCTTGAAATATCCAAACCTCTTTTCGATTACAAACTTTTGGGGAGTATGCTGAGGGTCACTACAGTCTATTTTTCCGTTCGTTACAGTCTCTGCAATCAAAGAAAGGATGAATTCTGCACTCCAGTCCGAGGGGAAGAGTGTGGGATCTCTTTCCCATGGCAGTTTTTTGCCTAGTATATGACGTCCTATAAAGTGCTTGGCTCCATATCTATCATTGCCTTTCTCGATTATGACATCCCCTTCTGGGAAGTAGCTAACTTTTTGCATTGACTTTTCACTTTAGGGCATATCTCATCATTATCTTTAACCACTGAACCCTGGGGCGTAAGACTCCTAGCACGGTGTGCATCTTCAAGATTTCTTCAACATTGTGGATTCCACTCAAGAGATCATTTTTAATGTTGTCCACGTATTCATTGGCATTTATATGGATGGTTGTCTTATTATCAGATGATTTTATTTCGAGAACGTTTCCTTGCTTGTGGAGGAAATATGTTCTTGTTGGCTCAAACGTCCCAAAGAGCAATTTGAGAGAACCATTTCTGAACATTGATCTCTCTATGTCAACAGTTTTTAACGGATTAATATCCAAAGGAAAAGCCGAGAGGCTTTTAATGCCGTTCTTTCCCTTTTTGACATACACTAAGGACAGGATAACGTCTTCGAAGAAGTGAAATAAATTCCCAATAGCAGGGGCTATAAGCTCGACATCCTCAATTTTCAGGCCGTATCTAACTCCATATTCAAATCCCCTTAAAATAATGTCTCCCAGGAGCTTGTTGAAATCTTCTTCGTCTCCTTCTTTTACGGACTTGCTATAAGTTTCAACGGTATCTAAAAGTGATGATAAAACAGCTTCCCTTAGATAGCTAGTATCTGGGAGAGTGTACCAGAGCTTAACTCTCGCCTTTGTCATGACAACACCTCTAAGATTTACTGTTCGGCCTCAATTCTGCTTTTCAGGTTTTTTAGAAGACTTTTGTAATCATTAATAAGTTCTCTGTACTCTTGAATGCCATTTCTATCAAATATATGGGCGCAAGACTCTAACTCTCTAATCGCATCATTGGCAACTTTAGTTGTAACATTTAAGAATTTCCCAAGGGAAGATTGCATACTTTCCTGTAGTCAATGTTCACAAAATAAACGTATCCATCTTTTTTAAACGCGTAGACAACTACCGTTGGATCGTAACTTCCAAGAAAAGATCTCAAAAACAATTTGGAAGTTAATTCAGTAAATTCTTGCCCTAATAACTGTTTTAACACTTTAATCTCCTCATAAAGCCAGTCTGGAAGCTCTTCTAAGCTGTTAAAGCTCCATCCATAGGATTTCATATTCTTGGGAACTTCTCCAGTTATAGTATAAAATGCAAATCTAAAAAGCTCGTAGAGGAATTCATTGAAGTTAACGGTTGCATTAAAGATCTCTTTCCCTTGGCAGTATATAAAAACATCGTACTCGCTAAGGGCCATCTCGATTATTGACTCATTTGGATATCCATATTCTTTTCCTTCTGTTATTGCTTCTTTCACCATCTTTTCTAATGGTCCAAAGGGTTCGTCAAGTCTGAAAGTGATTTTGAATTCTACCATCCGCATCATCCCTTGTGGTCGTGTAACAAAAATAAAAATTTTAGTAGTTTAGGTACCATTCAGTCCCAATCTACTGGATGTGCTGTCACTATCCTGTAAAGATTATCGGACACCTTTCTAATAACCACCCGTAGCTTGTTCTTAGCGCCGAGCCCATAGTAATACTTTTCGAGGACTACCTCATTTGGTGGATTGCTTCTGCCGCAGTTTATTTCGCTAGTTTCAATGGTCTCTTTGAGCATCTGAAGTAGCATGTCTGCGGTTAGGTACTTAAATTTTGACTTGTATTGCCATTTTTCTTCTAAGATGTGCCTTTCAATTATGTGCTTTGCTCCATTCTTGTCAATAATGACGTCCCCCCTGGGAAGTAGCCTCCGCAACTGTATCTTCCTTTGAAGCGGACCCTAAAACTTTTGTACTCCCTGTCAAACTCCTCTGCAAGCTTTTTAGCATTGTTAGCGTCCCAGCCATTTAAGTACGCTTGTGCCAAGAGCACTCCATATTCCTTCGGTGAAAACAAGTCTTCTACAGCCTTGACGTCGTCCCTGTTTATTTTTATAACGGGGACTACGATCACTGCCTCTTTTTTAAGACCCCACCATTCTTTCTTAATATACCCATAGCCGATTTCTGCTTCGCTTCCCCAGAAGTTTGTCTTAACGCCCTTTGCAAGCTCCTGCCCATTGTAATTAATCTTATCTGGGAGCTCACTTACAAAGCCTTCAGTGAACTCACTGACAGGTTTTGAGTACAGGTACTTGGCAATCATGGCCAAGATGCTCCCTACTGCAACTATCCAGCCTATGCCGGGTACAAAAGCACCCACAAACGGTTCTACTACGACTGTGGCTCCTCCAAACTGCAGTCTAATTTCCTCTCCCGGCTTTACCCCTGGTTAACTCCTGGCGGAATCCCAACGTCACCAGCTGGAGGTTTAACCGGCTGCACAACGCTCGCTACAACGCTCGCACTGCTGACCGTTAAGCCCAGGATCAAAAACCCAAAGAGGAGAGCAAGGGCTTTCTTCCACATTCCATACACCTCCAGACATGTGCATTGAATAATTATGCCAGGATCTTAAAAAGTTTACTGTGTAAAGTTTAACATAAAGATGGCAACAGAGTTTAAATCAAACTTCTAAAAGTTCAAAAAATACAACCCTCACAAACAGGATATTCCTGTGACATGGAAACTTGCTTAAAGAAACCCCTCAGTGAGACCTCAAGAAACTACGCGGTATTGAAAATTTCAGAAAAGGTCAAAAAGAGAAAATCACTCCTCCGGCTTCGGGAGGGTGACGTCAACACCGAGGGTCTTCCACATGGCCTTGATCTGCTCGCGCATCTCGTCTATCGCTTCCGGCCTCTTGAAGAGGTGCTTAAACCTGCCCTGCGGCTTGAGGTACTCCTCGATGGGCTTCTTGAACTCGATGGCGACTATTCTGCCCCCCTCGCGCTTGACCTTGGCGCCTCCTCCAGGCGGCTGGATCTTGATGTTGAAGAAGTCGCCGTTCTCGATCTCGAAGAGCGGCCAGATGCCGGTCTCGATGGCGAGCCTGGCTATCTCGACGCCCTTTTCGAGCGGGGTCTTCCATCCGGTCGGGCAGGTGCAGTGCATCTGGACGAACGCCGGCCCGTCAACCTTAGCGGCTTTCTTGACCTTCCTCACAAGGTCGAAGGGGTTGCCTATGCTCGCGGTGGCGACGTACGGAACCTGATGGGCGGCGGCGATAAGTGCCACCCACTTCTTGGGCTTGTCCTCACCGATTGAGTACTTTCCGGGCGGGGAGGTGGTTGTCCAGGCACCGTAGGGGGTCGAACTTGACCTCTGGATTCCAGTGTTCATGTAAGCCTCGTTGTCGTACATGACGTAAACGACGTTGTGCCTCCTCTCGAGCATACCGCTGAGAGCCTGCATACCGATGTCTGCGGTTCCACCATCTCCACCGAAGGCAAGAATCTTGCCCTTCCTGCCGAGCTTCTTCCAGGCTGCCTCAATACCACTGGCTGCAGCGGCTGCGTTCTCGAACGCCACGTGAACCCATGGAGCTCTCCAGGCGGTGTAGGGGAAGACCGCACTAACAACTTCCATACATCCGGTGGCGTGGGCTATGGCGAAGGCGTTCGGATCTCCAAACTTCTCCTCCATGGCCTCGCTGAAGGCCTTGGTGACGAGTTTCATACCAGTGGCACAGCCACAGCCCGCACAGGCGGCGTGACCCGGTGCCCAGTACTCGCGAGTGGTAATCGGGGGTTTCCTAACGGCCATTTTCCTCACCTCACAGTATCTCCTTCCTGAGGCCTATCCAGTTGACCTCATCAACCTTTTCACCGTTGAGGGCTTTTCTGCTTATCTCAAGGACTTCGTCAAGGTTCTGGAACGTGACGTCCCTTCCACCGAGTCCGAGTATAAAGTCGAGGATTATTGGCTTCTCCTTTTCGTTTATGAGGGCCCTGCTGAAGTCTTGGAAGAGTGCCCCGCCGACGCTGAAGGTTATGTTCTTCTCAAGGAGGGCGAGGACCTTCGCCTTCTTTGCCAGCTCTCTAACTTCCTCGGTCGGGAACGGCCTGTAAACGGTGAGCTTCGCGGCGCCGGCCTTGATTCCCTGCCCGCGGAGGCGGTCAACATAGTCCTTAACTGTCCCGGCGAGGGAACCCATCGTGACGAAGATTATCTCGGCGTCATCAGTGCGGTACTTCTCAATCTTCTGGTATTTCCTCCCGAAGGTCTTCTCAAACTCCGCGAAGACCTCGTCGATGACCTCCTTGGCGTTCTCGTTGGCCTGCCAGACTGTGTATCTCGCTTCCATGTAGTGGGCCGGGAAGGCGAGGGTGCCCTGCGTTATCGGCCTCTCCGGGTCGAGGTAGGCATACTTCGGCTCGTACTCGCCGAGGAACTCGTCAACGACCTCCTGGTCGGGTATCTCAACCGGCTCGACCGTGTGGGTGAGGATGAAGGCGTCGAAGCCGACCATGGCCGGTAGGAGAACGCGCTCGTCCTCAGCCACCTTGAAAGCCGCGAGGATCAGGTCAAGGGCCTCCTGGTTGTTCTCGGCGTAGAACTGGAGCCACCCAGTATCCCTCTGGCTAATGCTGTCCTGCCAGTCGTTCCAGATGTTGATTGGGGCGCTGAGTGAGCGGTTTCCAACTGCGACCACTATCGGAAGGCGCATTCCCGCCGCTATGAAGAGAACCTCGTGCATCAGGGCAAGACCCTGGGAAGCAGTTGCGGTGAATGTCCTAACTCCAGCAGCTGAGGCACCGACACAGGCGGAGATGGCGGAGTGCTCGCTCTCAACCTTAATGAACTCCGCATCGAGCTCTCCGTTGGCGACGAACTCACTTATCTTCTCGGGAACGAGGGTCGAAGGTGTAATCGGGAAGGCCGCTATGACCTTGGGCTTGGCGAGCTTTGCGGCCCAGGCGGCAGCCTCGTTCGCTTTCATAACGGTTCTTATCGGCATTTTCACCACCTCACTTGCTCTCCCTAACCATGACTATGGCATCAACCGGGCACTCGTTGGCGCAGATGCCACAGCCCTTACAGTAGTCGTAGTCGAAGACCGGGTAGTTCTCCTCGTCAAGGTATATAGCCGGCTCCGGGCAGTAGATGTAGCAGAGAAAGCACCTAGTGCACTTGTCCCTGTTGAACTCCGGCATGAAAACTCTCCAGGAGCCGGTCTTGTTGATTACGCTGCTTCCCGGGATGGTTGCTATCGCACCGGGCGTCATCTTTTCGCTGTACTCCTTAGCAACCCTCTCTATGTTCTCCTTAAACGGGCTCTCAGCCATATGTATCACCTCTAGTGAGTTATGGAACGGAAACTTAAACTTTACGTGGACACGAAAGTGTAACAATGAAAAGGCTCAGCCGAAGACCTCGGCGAGCTTCCTAAGCTTCTCCCACTCGTAGTTCACCCACGACTGGAGGGTCTCGATATCCTCCTTCGTCATGTACTTGAACCTGCCCTGATACTTGAGGAACTCCTCTATCGGCTTGGGCTCCCTCTTGGTCGATGGCATGTTGATCTTGTACTTGCCATCCTTGTACTCGAAGAGCGGGAAGTAGGCAGTCTGAACGGCAAGTCTGGCTATCTCGATGCTCTTGTCGGTTGGGCTCCTCCACCCGGTCGGGCACGGGCTGAAGAGCTGGATGAAGCTAGGGCCGGGGGTCTTCTGTGCTGTCTTGAGCTTCCTTATGAAGTCCTCCGGGTAGGCGACGCTAGCGGTCGCCGCGTAGGGCGGGTTGTGGGCTATGACTATGTCGATGACCTTCTTCTTCTGCCTCTTCTCGAGGAAGTGCCTCTTTCCGCCGGGCGTGTTTGTAGTCCAAGCTCCGAAGGGGGTTGAGCTCGACCTCTGGATTCCGGTGTTCATGTAAGCCTCGTTGTCGTACATGATGTAGACCGCGTCGTGGCCCCTCTCTAAGAATCCGGAGAGAGCCTGAAGGCCTATGTCGGCGGTTCCACCGTCACCGGCCCAGCCGACGACCATAACTCCATCTTCGCCCTTGACCGTATATCCCTGGGCCTTTAATCCAGCCTCTATACCACCCATGACCGCACCGGTGGTCTCAAAGGCGGTATGGAAGAGGTTGGCGTCGAGGGTGTTATAGGGCCAGGCTCCGGCTATGATGGTCGAACAGCAGGCTGGAATGGTGACTATCGTTTTCCTCCCGTATGCCTTGAGGACGTATCTGAGTCCGAGTGATGCACCGCATCCCTGGCAGGCGGTGTGTCCCGCATAGAAGTGCTCCTCAGCGGGGAGGGTGAGTTTTTTCTTAACGTTTTCAGGAATCTCCATCTTTCTCACCTCTTAAGGTGGTACCAGACCACCTCTTCCTCAACCTTGCCCTTTTCAAGGGTCTTCTTCATGTCCTTCGCTATAGCCTTGACGTCGTTCACCGTGAAGTCCCTTCCTCCTAGACCGACGATGTAATCCTTCATGAGAGGCCTCGCGTCGGTGTTGAAGAGCACTCCCTTGGACTCGTTGAATAGTACTCCCTCCTGCCCGAATGAGAAGTTCCTGTCAAGGACAGCTATGCCTTGGACGTTCCTGGCGAGCTCGTAGAGCTCCTCCTTCGGGAACGGCCTGAACCAGCGCACCTTAGCCGCTCCAACCTTGTAGCCCTCTTCCCTGAGGATGTCAACTGCCTGCTTAACGGTTCCCATAAGGGAACCCATGCCCATGAAGACTATCTCGGCATCGTCCGTCTTGTAGAGCTCTATCATGTCGCTGTAGTCCCTTCCAAACATCTCGCCGAACTCCCTGCCGACTTCCTTGATTACTTCCTTGGCCCTTTCCATTGCCATAGCCTCTTTGTAGCGGAACTCGTAGTAGTCGTTCGGAGTTGC
Organism: Thermococcus sp. Bubb.Bath; assembly: GCF_012027595.1. NCBI lineage: Archaea > Methanobacteriati > Methanobacteriota > Thermococci > Thermococcales > Thermococcaceae > Thermococcus > Thermococcus sp. Bubb.Bath. The sequence goes on from NZ_SNUR01000004.1 coordinate 123,692, forward strand.
AAGGGCACCGACGGAAATTGGGTTCTCAAAATCTGTCAAGGTGTAGAGCGGATCCCTCGGCGGGAGGAACTCATCAACGAGCTCCTGCGGAATCATGTTGACGACGTCGTAGGTGTGGCTCAGGATGAAGGCGCTCTCAACCACCATTGCAGGGAGGGAAACGCGCTTGTCCTCCGCTATTTTGAATGCCATGAGAACTCCGTCGTAGACCTCCTGGTTGTTCTCCGCGTAGAACTGCATCCATCCGGTGTCCCTCTGTGAGAGAGAATCGGTCTGCTCGTCCCATACACTCCATGGGGGGGCCATAGCCCTGTTCGCGTTCACCATGACTATCGGCAATCTCGCACCACTCGCCCAGTGGAGCATCTCGTGCATCAAAGCGAGACCCTGGGCAGCCGTGGCAGTGAATGCCCTTGCCCCGGTTGCGGAGGCACCTATGCTTGCCGCCATAGCTGAGTGCTCGCTCTCAACTGGAACGTACTGGATGTCAGCCTCTCCGTTGGCTATGAACTCTGCTATCTTCTCGATGATACTGGTCTGTGGGGTGATCGGGTAAGCTGCAACGACCTGAACTCTCGCGTGAAGGGCAGCGTAAGCGGCCGCGTAGTTCCCACTCACGACCTTCCTGATCGGCTTGTACTCCATCTCCACCACCTCACTTCTCCTCCTTCTCCATTGTTATAGCGTTCGTCGGGCACTCGTTAGCGCAGATACCGCAGCCCTTACAGTAGTCGTAGTCAATAGCGACGTACCCGTCTGGCTTGATGTATATTGCCGGCTCGGGGCAGAACTTCCAGCATATGTAGCACTTGACGCACTTGTCCTCGTTTATGACGGGAATGAACGTCCTCCAGTCGCCGGTGTGGTTGCTCAGGGTAGTGCCGAGCGTAACCGGAGCCTCGGGATACTGGTCAATTGAGGTAAAGACCAGTTTTTTGGCTTCCGCCTTTTTTTCTCCAAACAGCGTGTTCAATCTCCTCCCCTCCTTAAGGTAAGATGAAACAAGGAATCAAAGCAAAATTAGAGCTCATAGATAACGGTCTTGTTGAAGGACTCCTCGGCGGCCTTGGCGTTCTTCTCCCCGAGGGCTCCTGAGAAGGTCTCCTTGATGGCCTCCTGGACGTTTTCGAGCTTGACGAGGCCGGTGGCCTTGGCGACGGCACCGAGGATGGCCGTGTTGGTAATCGGGAGTCCAAGGACGTCGAGGGCTATGCCAGTGGCGTCGACGATAGCCAACTTGCCTGGCTTCTTCTTGAGCTTCTCAAGGACCTCTTCCTTGCTCTTCTCGGTGTTTATTATGACGATTCCACCGTCCTTGAGACCGGCGGTGACGTCGACCGTGTCGAGAAGGCTCGGGTCGAGGACGACAACGACGTCCGGCTCGTAAATCTGTGTCTTTATTCTGATTGGCTTCTCGTCAATCCTGGTGAAAGCCGTAACCGGTGCTCCACGTCTCTCAACGCCGAAGAACGGGAACGCCTGGACGTATTTTCCTTCCTTGAAGGCTGCTGAAGCTAGAATGTTGGCTGCAGTAACTGCACCCTGTCCACCTCTACCGTGAAAACGAATCTCAATCATCCTTCATGCCTCCTTGAGGTTTTTCAATTTTCATTCATCCAAAGCATTTATTTAGGTTTCGGTATTTCCTAAATCCCCTTCCGACGGGTGCCGGTGGGTAAAGGTGAACAGCCCCGGGCGTCGATGTTTTTTTGGGGGCAGAGTTCCCGAAGAATTTTCCATGCCAGGCAAAGTTTTTAAATAGACTATCCACCACAATATAGTCTATATAGTTAAGGGGAACGTGGAAGCAGTGGCAGTTGCATGATGGCAGTGGCTTTCTACATTGCATGGAACATATAGGTTCAAACGATTCAGCCAATGCAAATGGGCACTGCCGTGGGTGCTGGAATACTCAGCTTCCGCCAGGCAACGTTAACGATAGCTATTTCCACACTTCTTGGAGCTTACTTTTTTCTTTTGAAAGCCTCGTCCTTTAGGGCGGGGAGGAGGTCAACTCACTCCATCACCGCCACAACTCCTTTCCACCTCTTTCCAAAGCACTCTCTCGCTAAGACGTGCTTCCCGGTCAACTCTTCGAGGAACTTCACGGCAGAATCGCACTTCTTGAACCCCGTTGCTATGCCAACCATGATGCCATCTATCTCCCTTGCTCCCGCCCTCTTCTGGCCGTCAAGCTTCTCCCTTAATTTGTCTCCGTACTTCCAGAGTATTCTCCTTGGGTCAAGAAGGAGGTCTTCTTCGACACCATTTAGCACATCCTCAAAGTCCCAGATGAACCCCCCCTGTTTTTCCCCTTCCCCTTCAAAGAGAGTAAACCTCCCTGTCTGCCACTCCCTCAGGAACCAGCGAGCGGTCTCCGCGATATCGACCTCGCCACCGGCCTTTATGAAACCCCTCCTTTCACCTATCTTTCTCAGGATCTCCTCTTCGCTTTCGAACTCCTTGATTCCAAACTTCTCGGTTATTGCTTCCTTCCTTGTTTCTAGTATCCTCCCGATGAGCTTTAGGGCGGGTTTTACGGGCTCTTCAATCTTGTCCGCCGGAAAGCCGCCCCTGATAACCAGTTCGTCGAAGTCGTCTATCGGAATAACCCCTGGACTGTCGAGGAGCCATACCTTACTGCTCAGCTTTACCAGGTGTTTTCCCCTAGTGTAGCCCGGGATTGGGGCGGTTTTTACGGCTTTCCTTCCCTTCAGCGTGTTGATTATTGTGCTCTTGCCGACGTTGGGGTAGCCTATGAATACCACCTTAACCCGCTCTTTCTCATCCAGGAGGGGCTTTGCGAGCTTTTTTATTTCTTTTCTAAGTATTCCAGTCCCTTTCCTCTCCCTCGCGCTTATAAACACCATCTGGATCTCGCTCTTCATTTTGTATTCCTCGGCCCATTCCTTCGGGACAAGGTCGATCTTGTTCATCACTATGAGTAGGGGTTTTCCCTCCTCTTGAATTAACCTCTCAAGCGTTCTGTTTCTTGTCCCAATTGGGTCGCGAGCATCAACTACCTCTATGACAATATCAGCCTCATCGATTACTTCTCTCACAACTCTCCAAGCTTTTCTCGCCTTCATCATACCACCACCAATGGGTACCTCCAGAGGATTAATAACTTTCCGGAGCTATGCAGGAAAGAAAAACCAAAATTCTGAAAGGTAGAATGGCTGTATCGGGAGATTCCAATCCTCAAGGCATCAGTTTTAACTGTTCCGCAGGAGATACCGAAATCTAAATAAAGCTTGAAGTTCAAAGAGTAGCAGGTTTGAAAGAACGTTACAATAACGGTTATGGTGGTGTTCACGGTGGCCGAAGATATAGAAGCGAAGATTCGAAGGTTAAGGGAACTGGGCAAGGTGAGTGCCGAGCCCGAGTCTCCTCCAGCCCCCTCTCCCGCACCCTCCCCAAGGGCAAAGCCCCCCAAGCGGCCGAGGCGCATAGGAAGTATAAGGGAGCGCGAGAGGAGAAAGAGAATAATCATAGGCGCTTCTCTCATAGTCCTGATACTGCTCGGCGTTGCTTACGGCGTCTACGTGTGGCAGTCAAATAAGAGCAAGGAAGCACTGAGGAATGCAAAAATCCAAAAAATCCAGGAGCTCAACGCTCTCTTCAAAGGACCCGTTCTGAACACGAGCTACGGAAAAGCTGAGTACCAGAAGCTCTGGAACGAGATACAGGCCGCAAAGTCCATAAACGAGGTTAATAGCATAGATATCAAAGCCGCTTACAACCAAGTTTACCAGAAGTACCAGCAGGAACTGGCCGAGAAAGAACGCGAGAAACAACTTAAACTGCTAAACGAGGCAAAATCTCAGAAGAAAGCTGAGATAGAACTGGCGTTCCAGTCCATTCTCGCCCAGCCACTTCCTGATAATATAAGGCAGCATGTACTCCAGGTTGAGAACACCCTCCTTGAGACCGTTGACAACGCGACAATAACAGACCAAGTTAACGCCGTTAACCCCACGCCCTACCTCACCAGTCTCTGGAGGGAGTACTACACGTATAGGATAGACTCCATACCGGGGGACTACGTTGTCATTGAATACAACGGAGAAAAGGGAATCTACACAAAGGATGACGCAAAAGCCCTTATCTATACGATATCCAACTACACTGAGATTATGAAATACCGCGTGGAGAAGGTCGAGTTCGTAAAGGTGGCGCTTCTCCTGACGAGAGACAGGATAGTTGGCGGGTTTATCCAACCGAACTCTGAAATAATCATATACGCCCAAAACTCAACACAGGGCGGCTACAAGAAGATAGCCGAGTTTGGATACATAGATAAGGTTCTCCTTCCAGCGGAGGCAGGCATCATCAACCTTAACGAGCAGCAGGGTAGCAGCAGCTCAAGTAGCAGTTCCTCCAACAGCCAAGACTCCCAGAGCTACCAGAACTCAGCCAGCGCCGGAGGCACTACAGTATCGAACAGTGGAAGCTCCTCAACCTCCCAGAGTTCAAGCAGCAGCACCTCACAGTCCTCAGCAGCAAGCTACTCCTACTCAGTAGACCTAGGCCAGATAATGCGGGCCATCTCCTCCGGAAAGATAGCGGGCTCTGAAGAGGCCATTAAACAGCTTCAGAACTACGGTGACAAACTGCTCGCCCTCGAATCCTCCCTACAGTTAGAGAACGTTCCCAACAACGTTCCGTTCCTGGTTATAGTTAAGGTACCCTCCGTGTACGTCCCGGACATCCTCAGCCACATCAACACCGTGTACATCGGAGAGGTCGTTGGCAGCAGCTGAGGGGTGGTACCATGGTGTCAAGAAAGGCGCTCTCCCTTGCAATGGTTTCGTTGTTTCTTCTCTCCATTTCCCTCAACGCTTTAGCAGAGGACTACAGTCTCCCAGGAGGGGACTACAACAACATCGGGCTGAAGGGAGAGCTCGTGATGTGGGTGAACGTCACCCTGGTTAATCTCGCCCCGTATCCAAAGTTCGTTGTGGTGAATCCCCTCTATGACTTTCAGGTATACAGGTTCGGCGGAACGGAGGCCATGAGGGGGGTTAAAAACGAGACTACTGGAAGTACGGTTCACTACCTGCCCCCCGACCTCTCGAAGAACACCCTCAACTACCGCGTCGGCTTCTGGGTGTACGCATACGAGACCGTGAAGGTCGCCTTCAGAATAACCGAGGCCCGACACTACACCCTTCCGCTTAAGGACTACTCCGACGACTGCTCCGGCTCAGTCGGCATAAGCGTGCTCCGCTACGAGAACGGCACCCTCGTTGGCGGCAAGATAAACTCCGTCCATGACCTCAATCAGCCCGTGTGCGGCGTCATCTATCCCCAGCTCCTCAACTCACCCGTTGTTATCAGGTTAAATGATATACTGCCCTCCATGGATGGATACGTGAAGATGCTGAAATACGAGGGAAGTGTTGAGTTTAAGATAACGGACGTCCCGGACAGCGCGGGAGTTAACGACACGTCGGAGAAAGAGTTTCCCCTCCTCTTCGCAGTTTCGGAGCCCCTCCTGTTTGCAAACGCAACCTCCTACGAGTATGAACCACCGTACTCAATGAACTACACGGACTACATGGACTTTATCCTTAAGTACCGCGGCCTCTCCATGAAAAAAGAATCACATGCCATCCATCAAACAAGCGAAGGGAACGGACTGTTCCCGCTTACCAACAGCCTTATATCCGGCGTCAGCGTCCCAGAAGTTCAAAAGACGGAACCGACCATAAAACCCCTAGACTTCCCCATATGGATCGTTTACATGGGACCCGGAGTTAACACGCTTGAAATAAGATACCGCGTGAAGTGGGAGAACTATTCCGGGTGAGACGCGTGGCCGAGGAGAAGAAGAAAAAGGGCCTCTCCGGATCATGGATAGATGAAATACTCGGGGGAAAGAGCGATCCCCTAGCCAGCGTTTTTGATAAGGAGAAAAAAGGAGAGAAAAAGGAGGAGAAGCCTCTCCCGTTTTTGAGTGAAGAGAAGTCTCCACTGGAGAGCATTCTAAGCGAGGACAAGAAAAAGAAGGAAGGCGGCATTATAAGCACCGTCAAAAAGGAGGAGAGCCCAAAGCCCCCTCGGCGGGGACCTGGCCCCCTCCAGAACATCCTCGTGGCTGCCAAGGAAGAGGAAAAGAAAGAGGAAAAGGAGACAAAAGGGAAATCCGAAGAAAATCTGGGGCTCCCCAGCGTTGGGTCGCTCAGCAATATCCTCTCCAAACCAGCCGAGAAGAAACCCGAAAAAACCTCCAGCGGGGCGGACCTCCTCGGCCAACTGCTCGGCAGAGGAGCATCTTCGGCCGGAAGTAATCCGGCAGGGGCAGCGAGGCCAAGGCAACCGCTTCCGAAGCCCAAGGGGAAACCCTCTCTCGGTCTCCAGAACCTTTTAAGCGAGACCAGAACGGAAGAAATGTCCTACGCGGGGAGGGCAAAGGTTCTTGATGCTTACGGGAACGTTAGAGTTCTCAAAGTGAAAGGGGAGCCAGTGCCAATTTACGAGATACGGCTTCCAAAACTAAGCAAAGATGAAGAGAACCTAATAAAACAGGTTAGGGAGAGGGCCATAACTGAAATCCAGATAGATCCAACGCTTATACCTAATTATGAGGAAAGGAGGAAGATATTCTTAAGGGAAGTCAAGAGGATGCTGAAGGAAGCAGCGCCCACATACTCTGAGGGGAGGATAGAGCTCCTCGCCGAGCTTATAGTCCAGCACATGCTCGGATACGGTCTGCTAGACCCACTCGTCCGCGACGACAACCTCGAGGAAATCATGGTGATAGGAACAAACAAGCCCGTATACGTGTGGCACAGGCGCTTCTACATGTGCAAGACCAACATCGTGTTCAAGGAGGACAGGGACATACTGAACATAATAGAGCGCATAGCAAGGGAAGTCGGAAGGAGGATTGACCAGCAGAGCCCACTCTTGGACGCCCGCCTCCCAGATGGAAGCCGTGTGAACGCCACGATTCCGCCTATAAGCCTGGAAGGGCCTACGATAACAATCCGTAAGTTCAAGAAGGACCCACTGACGATCATAGACCTCATAAAGTACGGTACAATGAACACCGACGTTGCCGCGTTCCTATGGATACTGGTGGACGGACTGGGTGTCAAACCCGCCAACATACTGGTCGCAGGTGGAACGGGTTCGGGAAAAACCACCACCCTGAACTCACTGGCCATGTTCATCCCTCCAGGAGAGCGCGTTATATCAATAGAGGACACGGCAGAGCTTCAACTGCCTGTGGAGCACTGGATAAGGCTCGAAACGAGGCCCGCTAACCTAGAGGGAAAGGGCGAGGTTACGATGGACGACCTCGTAAAGAACACCCTCCGTATGCGCCCGGACAGGATCATCGTAGGTGAGGTCCGTGGGGCAGAGGCAAGAACTATGTTCACGGCAATGAACACTGGACATAATGGGGCCCTCTACGATTTCTCGGTAATACAGCTCTCAGACGGCCGATTCGCCCTGATAGGCGACGTCGTTGAGGATCTCTTCAACAAGTACTCAGACAGGATAAAGACATACAAGGATTTGGAGTACATAGAGTTAGATGAGAAAGACCGCTTCGATGTGGTTAGTGTCGGGCCTGATTTGAGGGCCGGAAAACACACGGTTACTGCAGTGTGGCGCAGGAAGGTGAGGAGAGGGGAGAAGCTAATGCGCATAAGGACGAGAACGGGCAACGAGGTTATCCTGACGAAAACCCACCCGTTCTTCGTTTTCAGCGATGGAGACGTTGTCAGAAAAGAGGCGGAGAAGGTTAAGCCCGGCGATAGAGTGGCCGTGATGATGAGACCTCCAAAGGCCCCGAAGAGTAGAGCCGCTATCCCTGAGGAAGTGTACGCAGGAATAAGCGATTACTACCTCGTTCCAAATGGCAACGGGATGAAGAGAGTTCTGAACGATGGACTACCCCCCGAGAACGCCGAATACCTCCTCTCCAGGAACTCAAAGCCGGTGAAACTCATCCGTGAGGTGAAGAACAACCTCGCATACGCCGCTGGGGTAATACTCGGCGACGGCTATCTCTCATCGAATGGTTACTACCTCTCCGCCACTTTCGATGACTCAGCATATATGAGCGCCTTCACATCCGCGGTCTCAGAGTTCCTGCCGGAGTCTGCACCGCGGATAAGGGACAACGGAACGAGCACTGTGGTAACGTACGGTTCCAGAATATTCAACGAGATGCTATTTAGGATATTTGGCATTCCAAAGGGCAAGAAGTCGGCAGTATGGGACGTCCCGGACATCGTCCTCACCAGCGACGACCTGATGAGATACTTCATAGCCGGCCTCTTCGACGCCGATGGCTCAGTTGACGAGAACGGGCCGGCGGTGATCCTGACCACGAAGAGTGAAAGCGCCGCCAGGAAGGTCTGGTACGCCCTCCAGAGGCTCGGAATAATAAGCACGGTTTCGCGGGTAAAGAACAGGGGCTTTAAGGAGAGCCCCATATTCAGGGTGATCGTCAGCGGCGTTGAAGACCTGAAGAAGTTCGATTCACTGATACCCATCTCTCACTCAAGGAAGAGGGAAAAGCTCAGGGTACTCCTAAAGGAGAAGAGGCCGTACCGCGGAAGGCACACTTACAGGGTTCCAATATCCCCGGGGATGGTAAAGCCTCTGCGCACCAGGTTGAACCTGACGGTTGCCGAGCTTTCAAAGCTGGCTTCAAACTACGCGGGGGAGAACATCAGCGAGAGCCTGATACGACACGTTGAGAAGGGCAGAACGAAGGAGATAAGGCGCTCGGCGCTCAGGGGAATAGCCATCGCTCTCCAGACGGTAGCTAAAGACGTTGGGAACGAGGACGCCTGGGTAAAGGCCAAGAGGCTTGAGCTGATAGCCAAGGGAGACGTTTACTGGGACAGGGTTGTTGAGGTCGAGGAGGTAGAACCGGAGGAAGCGGGGATAGAGTACCTGTATGACCTAACTGTCGACGAGGATCACAACTACGTCGCCAACGGCATACTCCTGTCAAACTGCATGGGCACAATCCACTCGAACAACGCCCGTGAGACCATAACAAGGCTTGAGAGCCCACCGATGAACGTTCCAAGGATAATGATACCCGCTCTGGATATAATACTCATGCAGGTCCGTTTCCACAGCAGGAAGAAGGGAACGGTTAGAAGAGTAACGGAGATAGCAGAAATCTCCGGAATGGAAGGGGAGAGCATACAGCTCAACAAACTGTACAAATACGACCCCGCCAAGGACGAGCTCCTCCCAACGGAGGTTCCGAGCAGGGTTATAAACGAACTCGCCAGGCACACTGGAATGAGCATAAGCGAACTGGAACTGGAGAGAGAGAAGAGGAAAATCGTCCTTGAATGGATGATAGAGAAGGGCATAAGGAGCATAGAGGACGTTGGGCACTACATAAAGCTGTTCTACGTGGATGAGGAGGCCCTTCTCGACAAAATAGAGAAGGACAGCTCTCCTCAGATTCAGGAGCAGGTTCGCAACGTGACGTGAGGGGATGAACGTGGGGGTCATGGAAGCATTCCTCAATTTCCTAGAGAACCTTGGAGGGAAGACAATAGAGGTAACTGAAAAGCCAATGCGCAGAATACCCCAGGGAAAGAGCATCCAGGAAAGACTTAAGGCTCTAAAGGAGGTTCAGAAGGAGACAGTAGAAAGCAGGGAGATCGAACGCGAGAGGGAAATGGAAGAACTCCTGGAGTGGCGCAGGAAAGAAATAGCGAGCTCCTTCGGGGATAGACTGGCGGAGGCGTTTTTGTCCCACTTCAAAGGGCCGGTTCAGTCATTGACCCACTCTATAAAAGGGCTCGACTACGACCTCTACCGCGCCAGCATCAGGATGGGGAAGGAGAAGTACGTGGCCCTTATGATAGTGACTTCCCTAATGGTAGGCGTCTTCACGTTTGCATTCGGTCTTTTGATGGAGATGGACCTGTTCACAACCACGATGATCAGTCTGCTTGGACTCATAGGTGGATTCCTCTATATGAGGAACTACCCCAAGATCGTGTGGAAGAGGAGGGTGGCAGAGGTCGAGAAGGCCCTCCCGTATATCCTCCGACATATAGCGTCCCTCCTAAGTGCTGGAGTTGGCATATCCGAGGCCCTCGTTTCCGTGTCAAAGGCCGATTATGGCGTTGCATCGGAGGAGTTTGATTTCATAGTGAGAGACATGAGAGCAGGAACATCGTTCGAGGATGCCCTTGAGAAGTTCGGAGAGAAGATGGGCTCGGAGAGCATCAACAGGGTCGTCAAACAGATACTCAGGGCGGTGAAGTTCGGAGGAAACCTGGCGGACATCCTATACAAGATGGCAGAGGATTTCGCGTTTGAATACAGGATGAAGCTCGTGGAGTACGTCCAGAAGGTGAACGGTATAGCCTTCGTCTACATGTTCATGACGATAGTGATGCCAACCCTCTTCATCGTGGCAGTACTGGCAGGTTCTGCATTCAGCGCCAGCGGGGGCGGAGGAGCCGCAATAGCACCAAGTGCACTGGCGGTAATCCTACTGTTCGCGTTCCCGTTTCTCTCTCTGATAATAGTCATGATGATCAAGCGCGGTGAGCCGAGGTAAGGGGTGATAAACGTTGCCGAAATCCAGAGGTGGAAGCATGACTTTCCTTATGACAAAAGTCCTTGAGAGGATACTCCCCCCGAAATGGCTTAAACGGTATGAACTATTCATATACTCAGCGGGGATAGAGTTCCTGGCTGTCGAATACCTTATGATATCTATACTGATGTCCGTAATCCTCGGCGCCGCCGTCCTGCTACTCCTGCCATTGAAGTACGCACTGTTCACCGCAATAACCGTGTTCCCGGCCATGGCCTTCGCCTATCCCTACTGGAGGATATCTAAGAGGCTTGAGGACATGGAGAAGAACCTGCCGGATGCTTTCTTCTACTTGGCCAGTTCCCTCAGAGCCGGAATTTCATTTTCCGAGGCAATGGAAGATCTGACAACTGCGAAGTTCGGGGCGCTAACAGACGAGTTCAAGAGGGCCGTGAACGAGATCAAGAAAGGCCGCTCAACCATCGAGGCTCTCAAGGTGCTGGCCCTTAGGAACAAGAAGTCCCCGGTCCTCTACCGCTCCCTCATGATTATCATCGAGGCCCTTGAGAGGGGTGCCCCTATGAGTGACGTCTTGGTTTACGTGGCAAACGACGTCAGGGAGATACTGAGGATAAGACAGGAGAGGAAGGCCTCCACTGGAATGCAGATGATGTTCTTCATAATCACCAGCGGGTTCATAGGTCCCGCCATTATTGGAATAGTCGGAAAGCTTATGGGGCAGATGATAACCGGCGCTGGAGCCGCCCAGATACCCACGATACTCAACATCCTGCTGGCGTTCGTCGTTATTCAGGCCATCATATCCGGCCTCGGAATAGGGGTCATCAGGGAGGGCAAGTTCTCAGCGGGCATGAAATACGGAATAATGCTGGCTGTAATGGGTGCCGCCGTGTTCAAAGGAATGATGTTCGTCCAGATTGGGTTCTGAGAAAAGAGGGAGATCAGGCCTCCTCGGCCTTTTTCTTAACTTCAACTATTTCGATGTCAAAGACAACCGTCTTCCCAGCGAGCGGGTGGTTAAAGTCGAGCATAACGTTCTCGCCCTTGATCGAGGCTATTTTGGCAAGGCCTGAGTCGGTCATGACGTACATCCCCTCAACCGGCTCAAGACCAGCGGAGGAGAACTGCTCCATGGGAACTGGGACAACGAGGTCTTCCCTCGGCATGCCGTAGCCCTTCTCTGGAGGCACGACGACGGTCTTCTTCTCACCGGCCTCCATCCCAAGCATGGCCTCCTCAAGGCCCGGAATGATTTCGCCGTTTCCGACGGTGATTCCGAGGGGACCGTACTCCCTCTCCTCAACGAAGATGTCGTTCTCCTTGGCGACATCCTCGTAGCTGGTGTCGAAAACCTCACCGTTCTCGTACCTGCCGGTGTAGTTGAACAGAACAAAATCTCCAGTTTCAATCTTCATTTCCTTCAACTCCAAAACTTTCTCGGTTGGGAGTTGCCCGGTCGCCTTATAAAGTTTTGGCCATCATGAAACATACGTGGGAAGAGCGGAAAAGTTAATATACTATGAAGTTCAACTTGATGTGGTGATAACATGGGATATTTTTCTGAGATGCTCCGAGGGGAGTATGGAAACCTCGATGTTAAGGAAGTTTACCGGTCGAAGCTCGGGGAAACGGACGTTGAGATAGTGGAAGTGTCAGCAGGGAAAAAGAGGTTCATAGCGATGTTCCAGAGTAGCCCGCTGAAGGACGACGTGTACCGGTGGTCGCTGATAATAACGAGCCCCAATAACACCCGGACGCTGAAGGGCATGGACAAGGAAAAGGGAATAAAGCTAGCCATACGGTCGAGCATAGACGCCATGATGGAAGGAATGGAGTGATCACTCCTCGGGTAGGAGGTAGTAAACGTAGTGGGGGCTGTTGGTCACCTCATCTATGAACACCACGGTTCCGCTAACCGGCGGCGTGAGGTAATGAACCTCACCTTTTCTCGTTGTTATTGCGGCAAAGGCATCACCCTTCCGCACCCTGTTACCAACGTCGGCTATCAGCGTCTTTGTAAAGCCCTCCACTGGAAGAAGGAGAAGCTTATCGCCTTTCTTGAGGTATATCCTAGTCCTGCCATCGGGGAGAACCAGAACAACATCGGCGAGCATTTCTCCAGTGATGCTGTCGACGTGATTGTAAAAGCGGTCGTAGACTTCGCAGGCTAGATACTTGGAGGATTCATCCTCAATGAAGTCAGGTATCTCATCGTTCTCCTTCAACCAGACCTCGATGTTGCCGGAGATCACAACACAGTCCCTTCTCGCCCTCCCATTCTCAACACACTCCCCAGCAGGCACCTCGACGTAGAGCCTCGGTATGTCAGACATGAGCATCACCTCTTTACATAATAGTAAAACTTTTATAAAAGTGTTCCCGTAGTAAGATGGGCCCTAAAATGAGAGATAGGTTAAAGCTCTCGATTATATTCACGGTCATCCTGCTAACGATGGCCGCCATGATGCAGTATGGAATAAGCGATAAACCCCTCCCACCAGAAAGAGGTTTCTCGTACTGGGGGATAGCAATAGTACTGGCGGCCGCCGTTGGACTGGTCGTGATAATCCTCGTGTTCCTTGGATGGGCCGACCCCTTCGACAAGCTGAAATATGAGATGAGAATTGGAAGCATCTTGGGTAATGCGATACTCATTATAGGTGCAGTTGGCTTTCTTGCGCTGGCCATGTTGATGAAGCCCAAAACGAACATGATGGCCTCCAACCAGACATCAAACGCAACCGCGAACGCAACGGCCAACCTAACTGCGAACGCAACTTCCCCGATAGGTCCCCTCATCAATCCCGGCAACGCCAGCGGTCTGAAAACAAGCGGTAATCCCACAGTGGCCGGACTGGACGTGGTTTTCTTGGCCCTTATAGTACTCTCGATTGTATTTTTTGCCGTTTTCGCCATCAGATACTACCGGGTTCTCGCTTTAAGGAGAAAGAGAAAGCAAATGATGGAAACGGCCAGGGAGTTCGACAGGAAGCTGGACGAGATTGGGCTGGAGCTCTTCAAAGACCCGCGCGAGGCAGTTGTGGGGATATATAAAAACGCCGTCCTGTGGCTTGAAGCACTAGGAATACCTTACCAAGAGAGCTGGACACACTGGGAGCATGCGGAGCATGTCAGGCTGATGCACGAGACGTTCGTGGCCCTGACAAGGCTCTTTGAGAAGGCCGAGTACGCACCGGAGAAAGTGACGTGGGAAGACGCTAAGACGGCCCTGGAGCTGTATTCAAAGATGAGGGGTGGTGTGAATGCAGCCCAGTAGGCTGGTTCTAATCCTGACAGGCATAACCGCGGGGATTATGTTCCTTGAGGGAAGGTACTTCCTCCACTGGCTGACAGTTCTGGCGTTCGGAGTCACGCTCGCTATAATCCTCTTCGGGATGGAGCTTGGCCTGCCCGCGGTTGGTCTCTTTAGAGAAGAAAACCGCGGAGAAAAGAGGAATGAAGTCAAGGCACTGGCAAAGATTATAAAGAGGGCCGAGAAGGGAAAAACGGCGCGCTCCATCATCGAGGAGAGGATAATTGAGGCCTACGCCAGTGCCTCAGATAATTATAATGAAACATTCTCATCCCTGCGCTCCAACCCAAACGAGGCCCTGAGGGCCCTGAGGCGCGGGGGAAATTTTATGGAGAACCTTGAGGAAGCACTGAGAATCATGGAGGATGATATGAATGAAGATTGAAGAAGTGGCTGAGAGAGGAAACGCAGTTTTAAACGAGGTTAAAAAGGTCATAGTGGGAAAGGACCAGGTGCTGAAGCTCATGCTGACGACCATGCTGGCGGACGGACACATCCTGCTCGAAGACCTGCCTGGATTGGCAAAGACACTTATGGCGAAGAGCTTCGCAAGGGCAATGGGCGTCCAGTTCACCCGCGTTCAGTTCACGCCCGACCTCCTCCCAAGCGACATACTCGGCGTCAGCGTGTTCAACCAGAAAACCCTCGAATTCGAGTTCAGGAAGGGGCCGGTGTTCACCAACATCCTCCTGGCGGACGAGATAAACCGTTCGCCCCCGAAGACGCAGTCGGCCCTTCTTGAGGCCATGCAGGAGAAGCAGGCAACGATAGAGGGAAAAACCTACGTCCTGCCAAAGCCCTTCATAGTCGTAGCCACGCAGAACCCCATTGAACAGGAGGGGACATATCCCCTCCCAGAGGCCCAGCTCGACCGTTTCCTGGTCAGACTTCGTGTTGGATACCCGAGCAGGGAGGAGGAGAAGGAGATCCTGCGCAGGAGAATGGAGAGGAAGAAGGAGGACGTCGACATAAGGCCAGTCCTGGGGGCGGAGGAAGTAGTTGAAATGCAGAGGGCTATAGAAGATGTGTACGTCAGCGAGGCGATACTGGACTACATAACTGCCATCGTCGAGGCCACGAGGAACGACAGGAGGGAGATAGAGATAGGCGCCTCACCAAGGGGCAGCCTGGCACTCCTGAAGCTTTCAAGGGCGTACGCGGCACTGGAGGGCAGGGACTACGTTATCCCCGACGACGTGAAGGCGGTCGCCGTTCCAGGGCTGAGCCATAGGCTCATCCTGAAGAGGGAGCTCTGGTACACCAACGTCAGCCCGGACGCTGTCATGGGGAAGCTCCTTGAGAAGGTTCCGGTACCCAAGTTTGAGTGAGGGTCAAACGTGCAGCGCATTCCGGTCCTGCCGCGGTGGGAGAGCGGGGGCTTTGAAGGGCCCAGAAAGAGTGGCCTGCTCACGGAGGAGGGTCAGGAAGTAATACTAGCCCTATGGGGGATACTGCTCATAGCGTTCCTCCTCCTCCAGTGGAACGCGGTCTATCTGACCCTCCCAATACTCTTGGCCCTCTTCATAGCGGGGGCGTTCTTCAGGCCGACCCTCAACGTCGAGGTAACCAGGGTCATCGGCCACGATCGCTTCATGGAGGGGCAGGAAGTAGAGGTAACCCTGAGGATAAAGGCGCTGGAGAGAATACCCAGCCTGAAGATATCCGATGAGGTTCCAGAGGGCCTGGAGGTTGTTGGAGGAACTCCCGAAGCCGTTCTATCCTTCAAACCAGGGGAGGAGAAGGTAATAAAGTACCGGGTCGGAGTGAGGAGGGGAATCCACGTATTCAACGGGGTGCGCCTGACCTACCGCGACCCATTCTCCTTCTTCATGATTGAAAAGGAGGTGGAGCACTACACGGAGCTCATCGGAGTCCCCAGAATCGAGGAAGTTCAAACTCCATATTCAACGAAGGGAACGAAGATAACCATCGGTCATCTCCCGAGTCCCCGCGTCGGTGAGGGCGTTGAGTTCTACGCCATAAGGGAGTACCAGCCCGGAGACCCGCTCAAGATAATCAACTGGAAGGCAACGGCCAGGACAGGGAAGGTCATGTCGAACGAGTACGAGAGCGAGAGGAAAGTGGACGTCATATTCATAGTCGATGCCGCCAAAAAAGGGGAGCGCGTTATGGACTACAGCATAAGGGCCGCCGCATCCCTAATGCTCAACAGCCTGAACGAGGGCACGAGTTTCGGACTCGTGCTCTCCGAGGCGGTTCCCCTCTGGGTTCGCGTGGACTACGGGAAGAGGCACTTCTTCAAGTGTGTAGACTTCCTCAGCACCGCGAGGCCCGACGAGAACAACATGATTGCATATCAGATAGAGCACCTAATCCGCTCCCGCTTCCCCCCTAGGGCCCAGCTGGTTTACGTTTCGCCCCTGATGACCGAGGAGAGCAGAAAAGCCCTGGAGATCATGTCGAGCTACGGTTACCGCGTTGTCGTTATAAGCCCCAACCCATACACAGCGATAACCCCTGAGGACCGTGAGGAAGAGCTGGCTTTAAAGCTCCTCAGCCTCCAGAGGAAGGCCCACCTAAAGAGGCTCAGAGGACACGGCATAATCGTGGACTGGGACGTTAGAAAGCCCCTCAAAGTCGCCATAGCGGAGGTGCTGAACGTATGAAGTTCAAATCCCCAAAAAGGGGGTTCTATTCGCTGGTTCCCCTTCTCTTTCTCATCCTTCTGTTGCTCCCGTTCGGAAAGGGGGGGTTGATAATGGGGGCCCTGGCCATACCAGGAGTTATATGGTTCCTCTCGGGAACGCTCTACCTTATTCTCCTGGCGGTGTTCCTAATCCACGCGAATGTTGAACCCCTCTACTCCCTCACCGTCTTCTCCCTGGCGTTTATGATACCTGTAATGGGAAAACTGGACAGGGAGAAGGCCACCCTTACCGACTACGCCGTGGTCGCCGCGGCAACCCTCCTCTCCCTCCCGACATACCTCATTCTGAGAGCCATCTCAGTAACGGTGAGCGGTATTGATGCCACGATTCTGGCCGTTCTTCTCCTGGCGGCACTGTACTTCTTCATAAAGGGAGTTGGGGATTAGATGCTCCAGCTCCCCCATTTCTTCAGGACTTCCCTGGCCCGCTCAAGGCCAGTTCTCACGCACTCCTCCAGGGGTTCCCCCCGGGAGTACCTGGCCAGAAAACCACCCGCGAAGGCATCCCCCGCCCCGGTTGGATCAACTATTTCTTCGGGATTTATCGAAAGGGCAGGGAACCCATAGAATAAACCGTCGTAAATGAGGACACCCTCCTCACCGCGAGTTATCACGACTATCTTAGTGCCCCAATCATGAAGAACCCTCGCGGCCTCTTTAACGTCCCCCGCTCCAGTTATCATGATGGCCTCCCTCTCGTTTGGAAAGACTATCTCTGTCCTTGAGACTATCTCTCGCAGAAGCTTCCTATTCTGTAGGTACTCCTCCTTGTATGTTGGATTGAAGTCAAGGGTCACCCTTTTCCCCTTCAGACGGTTGAGGAGCTTCAGCTGCTCTTCCGGTGGAATCGGAGATATATGAAAGACCTTCGCGTTGATGTACTCCTTTGGGATGGGAGTTTCTCCCATTCGCTGGGCAACCCCCATTTCAACGGGGGCATCCACGCTCCCGTCCTCGTGGTAAATCATGTGGATGTGGATCGTCTTCCCTGGCAGGATTTGGATTCCCCGAACATCCAGCACTGACGAGAGCTTCTGGAGCCACTCCCCAGGAAAGTCCTCTCCAACCTTCGTAACCAGCCCAACTTTCGCTCCAGCAAGAGCCGCTGCCGTTGCCACTCCTGAGGCGGCCCCTCCCGGCATGGTTACCCGTCTTCCATCAGGGAACACTAGTGTGTCGATTGAGATGTGACCGATGACTACGAGGTCTAACATAGAATCACCAAAGCCCCTTGGAAGTCCCCTTTAATACCGTTTCCCTAGATAGTAATCACGTTACCCCCTATCGTTCAGATGCTCATCGAAAAGGTTAAAAGTTTGATCACCCAAAAAGTGGCGGTGATAAAGATGGAGCCAGTTTTCCAGAACGAGACGATAAAGGCCATTCTTGAAAAGTACCGCAGGATATGGGCTATAAACCACGCCCAGAGTGTCCTCGGCTGGGACATGGAGGTCAACATGCCGAAGGAGGGAGTCCTTGAGCGCTCAGTGGCTCAGGGTGAGCTCAGTGTTCTATCCCAGGAGTTCCTGCTCAAGCCAGAGTTCGTTGAACTCGTCGAGAAGGCAAAGGGAATCGAAGACCTAAACGAGTACGAGCGCGGCGTTGTTCGCGTCCTTGACAGGGACATAAGGATAAGCAGATCATTCCCGCCAGAGTTCCTCAGGGAGATGAGCGAGGTAACGAGCCAGGCAACGAAGGCCTGGGAGGAGGCGAAGAAGAGCAACGACTACTCCAAGTTCGAGCCTTGGCTCGACAGGATCATTGATTTGGCCAAGCGCGCCGCCGACTACCTCGGCTATGAAGAGGAGCCTTACGATGCCCTTCTTGACATGTTTGAGGAAGGGACCACCACGAGGGACGTCGAGAGGATGTTTGAAAAGATAGAGAAGGAGCTCAAGCCCCTCGTGGAGAAGATCATGGAGGAGGGCAAGGTTCCCAGGGAGCACCCACTTGAGAAGGAGCGCTATGAGAAAGAGCAGATGGAGCGCGTTAACCGCTGGATTCTCGAAAAGTTCGGCTTCCCGCTCGGAGTCCGCTCAAGGCTCGACGTTTCGGCTCACCCCTTCACAACGGAGTTCGGAATAAGGGATGTGAGAATAACCACCCGCTATGAGGGCTACGACTTCAGGAGGACGATCCTCAGTACAGTCCACGAGTTTGGGCACTCTCTCTACGAGCTCCAGCAGGACGAGAGGTTCATGTTCAGCCCCATAGCAGGCGGCGTCTCCCTCGGAATCCACGAGAGCCAGAGTAGATTCTGGGAGAACATAATCGGCCGCTCAATGGAGTTCGCGAGGCTCATCTACCCGGTGCTCAAGGAGAACCTCCCGTTCATGGCCGGCTATACACCCGAAGACGTCTACCTCTACTTCAACATGGTCAGGCCCGACTTCATAAGGACCGAGGCCGACGTTGTTACTTACAATTTCCACATCCTCCTGCGCTTCAAGCTCGAGAGGATGATGCTCAACGAGGGAGTTAAGGCGAAGGACTTGCCAGAGCTCTGGAACGAGGAGATGGAGAGGCTCCTTGGAATAAGGCCGAAGACCTACGCCGAGGGAATCCTCCAGGATATTCACTGGGCGCACGGGACCATAGGCTACTTCCCGACCTACAGCATGGGAACCCTCCTATCGGCGCAGTACTACTACCACATCAGGCGTGACATCCCGGACTTCGAGGAGAAGGTCGCCAGAGCGGAGTTCGAGCCTATAAAGGACTGGCTCAGGGAGAGGATACACCGCTGGGGAAGCATCTACCCGCCGAAAGAGCTCCTCAAGAAGGCCATCGGCGAGGAGCTGAACCCGGACTACTTCGTCCGCTGGGTGAAGGAGAGGTATCTGTGATTTTACATCTTTCCTATCTTATTCTGTCTTCGCGGCAAGTATATCCTCTTTCGTTAGCTGAGGGTAGTTCTCCATGATGTCCTCGAAGCTCCATCCGTTTGCCAGGAGTTCGAGTATAAAGTAAACCGGGATTCGCGTGCCCTTAATGACGGGT
The DNA here is from genome assembly GCF_012027595.1 of Thermococcus sp. Bubb.Bath. Classification (NCBI taxonomy): domain Archaea; kingdom Methanobacteriati; phylum Methanobacteriota; class Thermococci; order Thermococcales; family Thermococcaceae; genus Thermococcus; species Thermococcus sp. Bubb.Bath. The sequence continues at coordinate 143,234 of NZ_SNUR01000004.1, forward strand.
TTTCCTCCCATCTTCCTGGGGTCAATTTCGATTCGTTCCACCATACTCATCAGGGAATATATGCCCAGTTTTATTTAAAGAAGCTTTCGGAGAGGGAGCACTACTTAAATATGATGCACGCATTCAATGCATGAGTGGTACCAGTGGTAAAGACCATCACAATATCCGTTTATAAAGAGCTCCTCCGCATCAAGGGCAATAAGCCATTCGACGAGCTCTTTAGGGAGCTTTTGAAGGAGAAAAGAGCAAACGCCGGTGCTCTGGGGCACATAGCTGGAATCTTGAATGAGGAGGAGTATAGAGAAGGTAAAAAGCGTGTAAACGAGCTTAATGAGATGCCATGGAGGAAAACTTAGAGACCCTCAACTGCTGTAACAGCTCATTCCTTCACTTCAAACTTCAGCATCTCCTCCCTTCCAAGGACACCAACGTAGACCCTCTTTCCAAAGACCTCAACCACCACCGTCCAGTCGGGATCGCTCAGGTTTACTGGAAGACCAAATGCCTCCACTATCTCCGAGCCCAGCTTTATCTCAAGCTCTCTCGCGCTAAGCCTCTTGTTGCCCCTCACCCTCGCCCTGACCGCGAACGTGCCTTCCCGTCCCTTCATCAGCTTAAGCACCGCGTCCCTGATGGCATCGTAGTCCGCGGGAATGGCTTCCTCCAACGGGATAACTTTCTGAATGGCTTGAGTCTCAAAGCTCCGAAGTCTGCTCAGGATTTCCTCTTTCGAAAGGGGCGTCTCAGCTATCAACACGCCTCTCCAGTCCGTTCCGTGGGCCCTAACATTCTCAAGGGCCCATTCCAGTTCAAGTATCACGTCCCCTTCCCTTCCCTGGGGACAGGTGACCACCAAAACCACCATCTCGGCTCACCAGTGGACAAACTTTTATATTCTCAAAGACAAACTAAGTCGGGTGGGTTAAATGGAGAACGAGGAACTTAAAGTTTATCCCCTTCAAACTTACGAGATTTACGGCCTCTCAAAAAACCCGTTCGAGCAGCTCGCAAGCGAGGGAATAAGTGACGTTGAAAGCATCCACGTCTATCAGGAAGTGGACATGAGACTGTCGATGATAATCTCCGAGGTAATCGGAAACAGGAGCTCAATGGCCATGGCCATAGTTGGCCCCCTCGGAATGGGAAAGACCCAGCGGCTCAAGAGCATAGCACGGGCCATCGAGAGGGAGGGCGGAAAGGCAATCTACGTCAAAGTCGACACCAACGACATACTAAAGCTCACCCGTGATATATTTTACGCCCTTAAGCCCCCCAGGAACAGAACGAACATCTTCCTCGAAAACCTCTCACGGAAGCTCGGCTTCATAGATAGGCTTGAGAAGATGCTCAGCAACACGAAGGAGTACAAGAGCAGGGACATAGCGGAGCTCCTGGTGGAGCAACTGAAGAAGTACCCCTACTCCGCTCTTCTCCTGGACGAGCTTGAGAACATGCAAGGGGCTGGAGAGCAGGAGAAGATACAGTTCTTCGAGATGCTGAGGCACGTGATAAGCACGATGCCTCCCGGCTGTATAGTGGCCTTTGCCTGCATCCCAGAGGCCTACGAGGAGTACTCAAGGATATTCCCGGCGTTCTTCATGCGCCTCCACTACGAGTTCAAGCTTAGGCCGATGAGCGTCGAGGAGACCTTTGAACTCGTGAAGAAGAGGCTCAATCGGGTCAGGACGAGGGACACCGACGACCCGATTTACCCCTTCACCGACGAGGCGATAAGACTTATTCACGACCTAGCAAAGGGTAACCCAAGGCAGATTCTCCGTCTGCTCCACTACGTCCTCAGCGAGGCCGCCAAGAGGGCCTTCGACCCGATAGATGAGCTCGTGATAACGACAATCCTAGAGGAGCCCAAGAGCCTTGAGGAGTACATAAGGAGGGTTCCGAAGGACTACCGTGACCTCGTGGAGGTCATAGTCAACAAGTTCAACGGCGGACCGGTCAGCTATATAGCCGTCGCCAAGGAGCTCAAGAAGCCCGCCAATCAGGTTTACGAGTCCCTGAACAGGCTCGTCACGATAGGCTTCCTCGTTGGAGACCCGGGAGGAAACTACAAGGTTCCACACTACGTCAGAAAATTCCTTGAAGAGAAGGGGGAAGGCAAGGGAGCGGAGGAGTGAATGCCCAACTACGACGTCCACGTGTTGAGCGGGATAGTAACTTACCCGCTCGCAGTCCTTACCGCGTTCCTGCTCAAGGTGTACGCCGGCGTTCCCTTTGAGATGACCAGCACCGCGATGGTTGTAGGTTATGGCCTCTACGTCCTGGGGGCGGATTTGCCAGACATGGACCACCCAAACGCACTCATTCACCGCGGAACGAAGCCGATAGTGGCGGTTCTCCTGGGAAGCGCCGTCTACCTGTGGGCCGCAGGGGAGATACACCTAAGCCAGCCGTGGATGAACCAAACCGCCGCGTGGGGGGTTGGAGCGATAGGGGCCGTTGTGGGATGGTACGGGTTCACCGCGGTGATGCCGCACCACAGGGGTGTGGTCCACTCCCTCCTCTTCGCAACGATATACGGCTTTCTGGCCTTCCTCCTGGGCCCGTATGGACTCCACATGAGCACGGGGGAGGGCCTGTTCCTTGGGTTCGCCGCGTTCAGCGGCTACACGCTCCACCTGATACTGGACGGCTCCCTCAAGCTCCTCTGACTACCCATTTTCTACCCACTCTTGGGCAACAATGCTTTTAAGGGGACCATATTAGGGAACCGCGGAGGTGGGAGAGATGTTCAGCCTGGGAGGCTTCTCAAAGGGAAGCGACTACGAGAACAAGACGTGGGATGTTCTCATCATAGGAGCCGGACCCGCAGGGTTCACGGCGGCAATATACGTTGCCCGTTACGGCCTTGAGACACTCATCATAAGCAAGGACCTGGGAGGGAACATGGCACTGACGGACCTTATAGAGAACTATCCCGGATTTCCAGACGGCATAAGCGGCTCTGAACTTACCAACAGGATGCACGAGCACGTCAAGAAGCTTGGAGTTGACGTTGTTTTCGACGAGGTTGAGAGAGTTGATCCAGCAGAGTGTGCCTACTACGAGGGACCGTGCAAGTTCACGGTGAAGACGGCAAACGGAAAGGAGTACAGGGGAAGGACAATAATCATAACCGTCGGCGCGGCACCGAGGAAGCTCCACGTACCGGGCGAGGAGGAGTTCACCGGAAGGGGCGTCAGTTACTGCGCAACCTGTGACGGCCCGCTTTTCAAGGGCAAGAGGGTCATAGTAGTCGGCGGAGGAAACACCGCCGTACAGGAAGCCCTTTACCTCAAGAGCATAGGCGTTGACGTTACCCTCGTCCATAGGCGCGACCAGTTCAGGGCGGACAAGATACTCCAGGACCGCTTTGCCGAGAGCGGCATTCCGACGATACTCAACACAGTCGTGATGGAGATTAAGGGGAACGGCAAGGTCGAGGCCGTTAAGCTCAAAAACCGCGTAACCGGCGAGGAGACTGAGATGGCCGTAGAGGGTGTCTTCATCTTCATAGGCTACGAGCCGAAGACCGACTTCGTCAAGCACCTCGGCATAACCGACGAGTACGGCTACATCCCGGTCGATATGTACATGCGCACCAAAGTTCCAGGAATCTTTGCAGCGGGAGACATAACCAACGTCTTCAAGCAGATAGCCGTTGCCGTCGGTCAGGGAGCGATAGCTGCAAACTCCGCCAAGGAGTTTCTCGATGAATGGAAGAGCAAGAACGGGGAGTGATTTCTGCTCCTCTATTAATTTTGTGGGGTTGAAATGCCGAGCCATAAACTTCATCGAAAATGGGCAGAACAATGCGGCATAGACGGTGAGATTGCCCACGAAGTTGATATACTCATAGATGACATGAGACATCATGACGCGGTAAAGATCATGATAACCAACATGATTGCCCTTGAAGCCACAGTGGGACTTCTCCGGGGCGAAAACCCAGAGGACGTAAAGAGACAGCTTGTGACCCTCTCAAAGTTCTTCCCGCGTGACGTTAGGAAATATGCGGAGAACCTCTTTACGCCCCTTGACCCTCCGGGGCTAATCGTCATCAGGGAGATTTATGAAAAGTACGGGACGGAAGGCCTGCAGGCGGCTGTACTTCATGTCGTTCTTGATTACATCGAACAGCTTTATCTCAGGGGATACGATGAGGAAAGAATAGCGGAGGCATTAAACTCTGGAAAGAGGGAAAGGATCAGATACCTCCTCGAAGAGGCAGGGCTTGAGGATTGCATCTACGACCATCTGGACGAAATACTCGGGGACATAAAAGCTTCAAAACCCCCGTCCAAGAATCTCACCAAGGATTTAGAGCAACACAGGGAAATCGTTAGGGCGCTGAGTGAGAACGGAGTTAAGGCCATCGTGGTCGAAGGAAAGCCCTATTCCCCCGCAACGGGTGTTAGAAAGGTGAAATCCCTCCTGCGTAAAAAGGGAATGATAGCGGTTGGTCTCGTGTATAAGGATGGAGTGTTCAGGGAAAGAACAATAGGGAGCCTCCCCACGGGGATTTTCCACAACGAGTATATTGGAGACGTGTCCCTATCTGAAATAGCAAGCTGGGGCATGGAAATCGCTCTGAAGACCGGCAGGGGTGGCAGGAAAACCCTCTACCTCTACAGAAAAAGGTGGATAAAAAGCCTTGAAGAGCTCCTCTGAGGTCATTCATCCATAGCCTCAAGTATCGTCTTCATCAGCTCCCTGTCGGGGTTGCCGTAAACGAAGGTTGAGAGGATGTAATTCATTTCATCCCTGCTCAGCCCGAAGGCGTCCCTCGCTATGGCCGCCTCAAGCTCCGCCCTCAGCTCCCTTCTCTTGTCTTCGTCGGTGATCTCCTTCGAGCTTATTCCGAGTTCCCTTGCCATATCGTCATAGTGGCCTTTTCTGTAGAGCAGTTTAAAAGCTGTCTCCCCTATCCTCTTCTTCAGCCCCGGCTCGACCTCGGGAATCGGAAGTTCGTAGATGTAGAACATGTTGAGGTTGGCCGAAACGCGCTGTCTTATGTAGTAGTCGAGGGTGAAGCTGTTGAGGAGAGCCATGAGATAGACCACGTCCTCGTATGGAATTCTCTCCTGGACTATCTTGCCGTCCCTGATGGCATAGCGGAAGGGCTTGAAGTAATTGAGCGAGTTTCCTGTGAAAACTTTCTTCGGCAGAACCGTGCTAATTAGGGTTCTCTCATTTGTTGAGCTTGCTATCGCCCTGTAGGCGAGCCTGTGCTCTTCATAATCGAGCTTGAAGTTTCCGTTCTCAAAGCCCTCTTTGGCCACCCCGTAGTTCTCGTTTATAAACTCCCTAAGCTCCCTACCCTTTAGTCCGAGTCTCCCTCCCTCGGCCTTCAGGAACTTCTTCACCCTGCTCAGTTCCTTGCTCAGGAGCCTCTCCCTTCCCTTCTCTTCCTCAACCCAGTAGCGTGGCTCGCTGAAAAACGGCTCGTACTGGTGTATCATCTTACCCTCGTAGAGGATGAGGCCCTTGCGGGAGGTGTTGAAGAGGTCGTTGTCGTTGGTCATATGGAACTCGCTCTTTATGTCCCAGCCGTGCTCTCTGAGGAGCTTCCAGTCCCCGCGTATCTTCTGAACAAGCCTAAAGTCCTCCTTTCTCCTGAACTCTGTGACGCCTAAGACACCTGGGGAGAGCTTCGGGATGAGTTCCAAGGGATATTCAAAGGCCGTCTCGTTAATGAAGTCCTCGAAGGTTCCGCCGTTCGTCTCGACCCATTCCTCATAATCTTTCCTCGTTACGTAGAACGCCGCCCCGAAGGGCTTATCGCACCTCTCCTTCGTGAAGAAGACGATGTCAAACTTGAAGCGGCTGTCAACGTCCTTAAACCACCCGTTACCGCGGTTCTCAAAGGAGACCAGCTCCCTGAGGCAGTACTTATCAAAAATCTCCTTCCTGAGGGGCATCGCACCCTCGTCCGTGTGGAAGTTCGAGGGGATAAGAAGGTTAACGGCTCCCTTTGAAAGCTCCATTGCCCTCTCAATGAAGACCTTCTGGTAGGAGAGGTCACCCTTGCCGTAGAGCCTGTATCTTGAGCGTATGAACTCGGAGAGTTTTTTGATGCTCTCCTCATACTCCTCCCAGAGCCTTTTAACGTTCGGGTCTTTGAGCTTCTCCTTAAAGAGTCTCTTGAACTTCGGTCCCTCTATGCTGAACTTGCTGACCTCTCCGAATATCTCCGGGTGCATTGCCGCGAACTCCTTGGACTGCGGCTTGATGTTCTCCCACGGAGGGTTTCCAATGACACCGTGGAAGCCCCGCTCCTCCTTTGGCAATGGGTTGCCGTTCTCATCGAAGTAGAGGAAGAAGAACTCCAGGGGATAGAAGAGAGGCTTCTCGAAGTCCCAGCCCCTCTCCTTCATAGCCTCAACGAGCCTCTCACGTATCCGGGTCTTGATGTCTTCTATCCCCTCAAGGACTTCGGGATTGAGCGGGTTTCCAAGGTATTCCTTTCTCTTCTCCCAAAGGGCCTTTATCTCATCCTTGAACTCACTCATCAGCTCGACGACTTCATCGTCTGGCAGGGAGACTATTGAGTTCCCGTTTACCAGGTTCATTTCAAGGTCTGGGAGGATGTGCCCGCTTTCCTTTAGGTTGGTGTAGCGGAAATCCACAGGGTAGAGCCTCACGGCCTCCTTCCACAGGTTCACTTTGGCGACGTCTATTGCCCTCTCGTCGAGGTCAACGCCGTAGATGTGGCGGAGAATTATGAGGGATATGAGCTTTCTCCTGTGCTCGTTTCTATCAAAGCCGAGGAAATCCCTTATCTTCCTTATGGCTTCCTTCCGCTTCTTTATGTCATCCGGCTCGCTCAGGATGTTGCTCATATCGGTGGCCCACCGCGTTTTCTCTTCGATCTCGTCGTAGACCCTGTAAATTTCGCGCAGAACCTTTATGAGGAACGAGCCGGAACCGCAGGCCGGGTCTATTACGGCTATCTCCGTCAGCCTCTTGGCAAGCTCCCAGGCCCTATTTTCATCAAAATCGGCCGATCCCAGAACCTCAAGCAATTCACCCTTTACAGAACTAAAGAGCTCTTCAACGAGCCTCTTCGCCATGTACTTTGTTATCTCCTTTGGGGTGTAGTATATACCCTGCTGCTTCCGTCTCTCGGCCAAAAACGTCTCGTAGGCTTTTCCGAATATGTCCTCGTCTATCTGCCTGAAGTTGTAGTAGAGAAGTCCGCGCTGGAACATCCCACCCCAGCCTTTGAGGCCGAGGATGAGTTTGAGCCGCTTATCAAAGCTCTTTATGCTCTCCTCATCCCCCTCAAGGTAATCAAAAACGGACTTCTGGAAAAGCTCGGTGTCGTAATAGAGGTAGAACCACTCGTCCACGTCATCAAAGAAAACCTCAAGGACTTTAATCGGGCCTTTGGGAGACCACTTCCTCTCGGCCTCCTCGTAGGCGTCCCTGACAAAGCGGAACGGTATCAGCCCGTAGTCCTCAAGGGTTCGTATGAAAATGAACTTGTTTATGAGGTGAACTATGGCTTCACTTGGGTTTTCGGTCTTCCATTTAAGCTTCAGGAGCGCCCTGTGCCACCCCCTTAAATCCTCAAAGAACTCCTTATCGAGATTCTGCTTCGGAACTTTGTCTTCCTTTCTCCTCGCCACTTCCCAGAGGTCTTCAATGTTTATCAGGTCAGCTATGAACTCCTCAAAGCTCTCCCTGTGAAAGGGCTCAAAGTCTATGACCGCCTCCCTGTTAAAGTAGTAGACCTCCTCAAGATTGGTGAGAACAACGTAATCCACAACGCCGGAGCGGAGATATTTAACTATCTGGTTCTCTTTGGTCAGTTCAAACTCCTCTCGCAGTTTTCTGTATATCTCCTCCATTCTAACCCTTTTTCCGCTCACCTTGTGCATCGCCTTCAGCTCTACGGCAACAGGATTGGTAGCACCTTTTTTGAAGACGTAATCCACCCATCCCCTATCGTCCAGCCTAATCTCCGGCCCCCATTCAGCCCCCGCAATGTCCAAAATTGGTTTGAACAGGAACTCCGAGAGAAGAACCTCCGGCTTACTATGTGGTAACAGCTCCAAATATTTCTTTGCGTTTGATGTCCGCAGCTTCTCGGAGACCTCAGAGATAACCATGGGGGTTAATTTTACATCAACTGAAGTCAGAACCTTTAAGTCGTGAAGATAATCATGAATAGCCCTTTTGTCTATCCCAACCAAAGTCACCACCCTTAAATGCTCAACCTTGGCTCTTAAAAGGCCATCGGATTGCACAGCGGCTCCATTCTGAACATCGAAAGGGGTTAACAAAATCTACTCGAAAAATCTTCGGTCAAAAATGTTCATTGATGAACACAGGCTTATATAGGTAAAGGACGAGCTTTTCCCGGTGATGTGTATGGTCGTTAAACCGAGTGTTAAGGAACTCCCCGGACCCAAGGCCAAGGAGGTTATTGAGAGGAACTTCAAATACCTCGCGACGACAACCCAGGACCCGGAGAACCTCCCGATAGTCATCGACCACGGAGAGGGCATAAAGGTCTACGACGTCGATGGAAACGTCTTCTACGACTTCGCGAGCGGCGTCGGCGTCATAAACGTCGGACACGCCCACCCGAAGGTCGTCGAGGCCATAAAGAAGCAGGCTGAGAAGTTCACCCACTACTCCCTAACAGACTTCTTCTACGAGAACGCCGTCGTCCTCGCCGAGAAGCTCATCGAGCTCGCGCCGGGTGACTTTGAGAAGAAGGTCGTCTACGGCAACAGCGGTGCAGAAGCTAACGAGGCAGCTATGAAGCTCGTCAAGTACAGCACCGGAAGGAAGCAGTTCCTGGCATTCTACCACGCCTTCCACGGCAGGACGCAGGCCGTTCTCTCCTTGACGGCCAGCAAGTGGGTTCAGCAGGACGGCTTCTTCCCGACGATGCCAGGGGTTACCCACATACCCTACCCGAACCCATACAGGAACCCCTGGGACATAAACGGTTACGAGGAGCCGGACGAGCTCACCAGCAGGGTTCTCGACTTCATAGAGGAGTACGTCTTCAAGCACGTTCCGCCCCACGAGGTCGGGGCCATCTTCCTTGAACCGATACAGGGCGAAGGGGGCTACGTCGTTCCCCCGAGAGGCTTCTTCAAGGAACTCAAGAAGTTCGCCGACGAGTATGGAATCCTCCTCGCCGATGATGAGGTTCAGATGGGCATGGGAAGAACTGGAAGGTTCTGGGCCATCGAGAACTTCGGCGTTGCACCGGACCTCATTCAGTTCGGAAAGGCCATAGGCGGCGGCCTCCCGCTGGCCGGAGTAGTCCACAGGAAGGAGATAAGCTTCGACAAGCCGGGCAGGCACGCGACCACCTTCGGAGGAAACCCCGTTGCCATCGCTGCGGGAATAGAAGTCGTTGAAATCGTCAAGGACCTCCTCCCGCACGTTCAGGAGGTCGGGGACTACCTCCACAAGTACCTTGAGGAGTTCAAGGAGAAGTACGAGGTCGTCGGCGACGCCCGCGGTATAGGACTTGCTCAGGCCGTTGAGATCGTCAAGACAAAGGAAGGCAAGGAGAAGAACCCGGAGCTCAGAAACAGAATCGTTAAAGAGGCGGCAAAGCGCGGTCTCGTCCTCCTCGGCTGCGGCGACAACAGCATACGCTTCATCCCGCCGTTAGTCGTCACGAAGGAAGAGATAGACGTTGCCATGGAGATATTCGAGGGGGCCCTCAAGGCCGCTCTCAAATGATTCCAGCGTTTCATTTATTCCTTCTCTCTTTCTCCGGAAAAGATTTTAAGGATGTGAACAAAGTCCCGTGGGGATAAAATGGGGGCTACGGCGGGGAACGCAGAGCTCATTATACTGGTAACCGCATTGGGATACGCTGTATACCTGCTGAAAAGGAGGAGGGCATTCACCCTTCCGGGCGGGATAGTTCTCTCAATCCTTTTGGGTTCGCTGGCTGTGACCCTGCTCCTGGAGGATGTAGCCGTGCTCAAAACAGAAACAGGCCCAATGACCCTCGGATACGCTGGATTGCTCTTCTTTGCCCTCGCCTTCGGGGAGACCGCCGGCATAACCGCTGGCATCGGGCTGGGAGCTGGAGAATACCTTCTGAGGGGAGACCCAAACTGGGCGGCAGCCTCATTGATTGCCTCAATGGCCGCTGGAGGATTGGCGGGCTTCATTGGAAGAGGGGGAGAAGAGTTCTCAACGGCCCTTCTTGGGGCAGTCCTCGGCGGAAGCGTCTACGTGATCTTTATGTACACATACCTTAGAATTGTCACAGGTGTGGGATATTCGGACGCCCTCTCCATGCTCGCACCGGTCGTTAGCTCAGTGACAACGGCAGTGATACTCGGTGTGGGACTACTACTTACAGTTAGAAAATGGGAAAAATGGCCGGGCCCATTGGAGGGTTCTTAAAGTTCATCGAGCTCCTCCCACATGTTCTCCTCGACGAGAAGCGGTTCGATGGAGACTCTCTTCGATGCCCTCCTTATCTGGCCGAGATACCTAGAGTCAGCGACAACGGCATCATACTCAAGCTCTTTAACTATATAAGTTGATAGGTTGAGAACGTCGAGGGCTTCACCAGCCTGCTCTACGAAGCCCTCACCTGCAAGAAGTATATCCGGCTGGAGACCCTCCTTCTTGAGCTCTTCTATGGCATTCTCAACTATGTCGAGGATCTCCTCTTTCAGGCTCACTTTCCAACCCCCCGGGCGCTCTCTATAATCTGGACGCCACGAGAGGCACCGATTCTTGTGGCCCCCGCCTCAATCATGGCCAGCGCCTGCTCATAGGCGTGTATCCCCCCTGCCGCTTTGACGCCCATCTCCGGGCCAACGACCTTCCTCATGAGTTTGACGTCTTCTACCGTTGCCCCGCCAGTCCCAAAGCCGGTTGAGGTCTTGACGAAGTCCGCGCTGGCCTCCTTCGCCAGCTCGCAGGCCTTCACCTTCTCTTCCTCGGTTAGGTAGCAGGTCTCGATGATGACCTTAACCTTGGCGCCCTTCTCGTGGGCAGCCTTCACAACCTCGGCTATGTCGTTCTTCACGTATTCGTAGTCTTTATCCTTGAGGGCGCCAAGGTTAATGACCATGTCCAGCTCGTCGGCGCCGTCTTCCAAAGCCTTCTTCGCCTCGAAGACCTTAACCTCGGTGGAAGTTGCCCCGAGGGGGAAGCCTATAACGCTCGCAACCTTTATGTCGGACCCTTTCTCACTCAGATACCCCTTAGCCAGCCTGACCCTGTACGGGTTGACGCAGACCGCGTAGAATCCATACTCAATCGCCTCGTCGCAGAGCTTCTTTATGTCCTCCGCCGAGGCGTAGGGCTTAAGGTTCGTGTGGTCTATGTACTTCGCGATGTCCAACTCCCCCACCCATTATGAGTTGAAGTAGAGGTATATAGCAATTTTGCTCATCGTGGCCATCAAAGCTGGAACGATGCCTGGATTGAATTCACGAAGGCCCGTTCAAGGACTTCATCATCGAATCTCGGCCACTCTTCACCCCGAAGGATGGCCTCCAAGAGGTTAACCGCATTTATCCATCCTTCCTTTAGGGTCTTTCCCTTCGGAATGGGGTTCCTGAGCACGTGCCACCTTCCGTCGACATCCCAGTAAACCGCCACTCTGGGAATGTAGTCAAGCTCCATAAACGTGTTGTCGAGGGTGAGTTCAACCCTGAAGGGACCAAATTCTATGAAACCCTCCTCAAGCAACGTTTTTCTTGCATCTATCCACTTCATTTCTCATCCCAGAGGGTTGGGAGTCACGCCTGAAAACCTTTGCGATAGACAAGGATTTAACCTTCCACGAGAAAATCCCACGGTGGGAACATGCTGAGCGAGGAGGAGATGGTTCGTTACGACAGGCAGATAATGCTCTGGGGAGAGGCAACCCAAGAGAAGCTGAAGTCCTCAAAGGTGGCGGTGGTAGGTGCTGGTGGCCTGGGCTCGCCGGTTTTGTACTACCTGACCGCCACGGGTGTTGGAAAGATAATCGTTGTTGACTCCGACTACCCCGAAATGAGCAACCTGAACAGGCAGATAATCCACTGGGAGGAGGACGTGGGGAAACTGCCAAAGGTAAAATCAGCAGAGTGGAAGCTCAAACGGTTCAATGGGAACGTCGAGATAGTGGCCATCTTCACGGAGCTGAACGAGGAAAACGTGGACGAAATCCTTGGGGAGGCCGACGTTGTAGTGGACTGCCTCGACAGCTTCAAGGCGAGATTAATCCTAGACGACTTCGCGAGGCGGAAAGGAGTACCCTTAGTCCACGGAGCGGTGGAGGGAACGTACGGCCAGGTGACCACCATCATACCCAGGAAGACAATGGGATTAAGAGAACTGTTTGGACGGGCGGGGGCAAGGGAGAAGAAGGGAAAGTTCCCGATAGTGGGGGCCGTGGCCGGGGTTGTCGGCTCGATTCAGGCCATGGAGGTGATAAAGCTCATAACAGGATTTGGAGAACCCCTCGCAAATAAGCTCCTCATCGTTGACCTGGCCCACAACTCCTTCGAGGTCATAGACCTCAGCCGGTAAAGGGAGGCTCAATCTTCTCCCCCTCGTTTATCATTCCTATTGTGAACTCCTGGTGAAGAACGCCTTCCTGGGTCAGCCGCACACTGCCAGAGGAGGAAATCCTGAACGAGACCTCTAGATAACCCCCGGTCGGTTTTCCGTTCAGGAAGTTCAGCTCAATCTCGCCGGAGTGAACTTCAACGCTGGAACCATCGGGAGCACCGACGGCCAGGAGTACGACCTGGGAGAGAACTCCCTCACCAGTGCACACAACGCTACCGTTCTCAGGTGTGCCTCCAAAAGTGCAGGAGCCGCTCTGAATTGCATCCAAAACAAGATCTATCGGGTTGTGCTCAAAAGTGTTGAATATCGGCGAAAACCCTTCCTCTCCCCTGTGAAGAACGCTCCAGTTCCCAAAAGAGTGGACGTAGGCGGTATCCCCCACGAGAACTATCCTCGTGAAAGACCTGCCTCCAGCGGGAAACGTGTACGCACTGATGTTCATCTCCATCTCGCGGGAGGGAATATCAAAGGCCGCCGAGGTGTTGGAGACCAGGGAGACGTTCTCCATCCGGACGACGCCAGACGATTCTACAACGGCGGACACGTTAAGATATGTTCTCATGGCGAGAGTGTAATTCGATATTGCCTCGAGGGAACTCAAAAACGGCTCCACCGGGGAGGGTGTGGTCTCGTGAGTTGAGTGAGTGGTGGAAGTGGAGCTGGGAATATAATTGGACGAGGAGGTGGTCATGAGAGATGTGGATGGGGTGGAATGAGATGAAGATCGAGATGTCGTTGTCTCATCCAATATGGGTGGAGAAGAAGTTGAAGGAGTTTTATTGGAACCCCCCGTAATGCAAGCGGATGAGATCACCAACACCGTAAGCATAAATACAACGACCAGCGAAGTTCCCCTTCTCATTTTCTCACCGCCAATTGTTGGGCGGCAGTTTCAAAAACCTTCCGGGAAAAAATAGAACGGTGAAGGACATGGTAGATAAGGGGAGAAAAGTGGAAGTGGTGAGGGAGCCATTCGATCTCAACGCGGCGGTTGAGCTTGTTTCAACTCCCTATGCCGGCGGCTACGTGGTGTTCCTGGGGCGAGTGAGAAAGAGGAGCGAGGGAAAGGAGGTAATAAAACTAAACTACGAGACATATGAGGAAATGGCCGTTGCGGAGATGGAGAGGATTAGAAAAGAGGCCATGGAGAGGTTTCCAATACTCGACATGTTGATATGGCATAGGGTTGGAGAACTCGAGGTCGGGGAGGACACCATCCTGATAATCGCAAGCGGCGAGCACAGGGGAGAGGCCTTCGACGCGTGCAGGTGGGCAATAGACGAGGTAAAGCACCGTGTCCCAGTATGGAAAAAAGAGGTGCGGGAGGATGGAAACTTCTGGATTGAGGGGGACAAATGGATACCCGAGGATTACCACGGAGGCTAGTTTTACAGATTTTGATAACTATTTATAGTGGTGTGCAAAATAAGAATAGAAAAAGTATATATACAAAGCCTCCTGACTCATTAACGGTGGTTGCATGGCTGAGGCAATAAGGGTTGATGTTGGGGACGATGAAATAGGGTTCTACGGAGTAGAAAAGGCAATAACCCTAGCAAAGCCGCCCTGGAGTGAAATCCCACACACGGGAAAGCTTGAGAGATTGATACTCAACCTCGGCGCCGGAAAGGGGCGCTTTGACGAGGTTTATGGAATCCCTCGCTCAATAGGGTGCATCGGTAACAATCACTTCATAATGAGAAGGGAAAAGATGAGCGAGGCCGAGATCAGGAAGGTTCTGGCTGACTTCAGGAGGCTGGGAGGAGAAGAAGTGTGGATAACCAACTACGACGAGCCAGAAGAGCTGGTCAGGGCGGCGAGGCTGGCGAAAGAAATGGGCGTGAAAGAAGTCCACACGACGGTTCTCCTGGAAGACGTTGATAGCGTGGGCCCGATAGATGGTGTCAAAATCATCGTGGAGACAGAGTATGAGCCGGATAAGGTCATAAAAGCCGCGTCCATTCCATGGATATCAGGAATTCTCGTCACGGTTGACCAAGAGAAAATGAAGGAAGTGGAGGAGCTCCTGTCAAAGCTGGACGGTGATGGGGAACTGGAACTCTACCTCGACGTTCTGTATGCGCCGTCCATCAGAGAAACCACGGTGAACCTCTTTGAACTCAGACGGAGCCGCAATCCCACCAACAAAAATTACCATGATTGCCTGGCAGGAACCGTGGCGGTTACTGGGGATGGGTACATCCTCCCATGCCCCCTCATGAGGAACTACATCATTGGTGACGCCAGGAAGGGGGGCCTGAAGTACATAACGAGAAAGAAGAAACTGAAGGAGCTGTGGAAGCTGACGAAAGACAAAATAGACGCCTGCAGCACCTGCCCATTTAAATACATGTGCCACGACCCCAGGGCCGTTGAGTACCAGGTAACGGGTCAGGTAGAGGGAGTTGAGTACTGCCCGCTCCTCACATAAATTAAAAGTCAAGGATGGAGCGGTAACCGCTCCCGTCTTTTTTAACCATTCCTGAGAATCTCCAGAGCTTGTACTTCTCCTCTATGTCTCGGAGCATATCCAGATACATTATGGCAACTTTTTCAGCGTATTTTCCAAACTCAAATATCTTCTCGGCCAAATCTTCATTCGAGGAAAAGTACCATTCAAGATAATAGCCAGCTCCCTTGAGGACTCCAACATGAATCTCATACTCTTTGAAGCGCTCAAAAACATCCTCATTCAACGTGGATGCTATCCCCACAACGCTCCTGTCAGCCATGTCGTTGTCGAGAGCCGCTCCGTAGCCCAGAAGAATATCCTCCTTCTTGAGTCTATCTATCATGTACCTCACAGTCGGTCTACTCTTCCCAAGTTTCTTTGATATCTCGGAGAGGGGCGTTCTGGCGTCCCACTTGAGTATGTCCATCAGAACGGCGTAGCTGTAGCTAAGATCCCATTCACCAAAGTTATCGTCGCCGGATGGGGGATAGGCCCTGACCTCGTAGTACTCAAAATCATCCGAGAACCTGCTGAGGTACTCCCCCATGAGATCCTGCTGCTCCGTGGGGATATGCATGATCACGTTGATGCCGTTTTTAAACCCAAACATCGCGCTTACACTGAGGACAAACGGATTTGCCTTAAGCTTCTCAGCCGTCTCACGGAGATTTTCCCTTGGAACCGAGAGAAACGCTAGATAGCTGTGGAGACCGAGCCTCTTTATGTTGTAAATAGCATAAACGGAGATGTGGTCGTAGTATTTATCATAAAGCCTCTTCAAATAATAGTAATCTATCCCCTCAGACTGTGCTATCTTTCTGATGCTCTCGATTGGATACTTATTCAACAGTTCCACTAGGAATATCATTTCATCGAGCTCTGATTCTGGCATGGCTGCCCACGAAAAGGTTAAAGCGTCCAAAGTTATATCTTTATCGGTGATGCAGATGGTCAAGATTGAGGTTGTTGACATTGAAAAGCCCGACGGAGCGGAAGTAGTAATCGGGCAGGGAAACTTCTCAATATTCACCGTGGACGACCTCGCCAGGGCCCTACTTACAGCAGTTCCAGGAATAAAATTCGGAATAGCCATGAACGAGGCCAAACCGCAGCTGACGCGCTACACGGGGAACGACGAAGAGCTGGAGAAGTTCGCAGCGAAGAACGCAGTTAAAATAGGCGCCGGACACGTCTTTGTCATAATGATGAAGGATGCGTTCCCAATAAACGTTCTCAACACCGTAAAGAACCATCCAGCTGTTGCCATGGTGTATGGAGCAAGTGAGAACCCGTTCCAGGTCATCGTGGCTGAGACAGACCTCGGGAGAAGCGTTCTCGGTGTCGTGGACGGCAAAGCCGCCAACAAAATAGAAACGGACGAACAGAAGGCGGAGAGACGCGAGCTTGTCGAGAAGATAGGGTACAAGATAGACTGAACGACATCTTTTTTACCTCCGTTTTCTCTTTCAACATGGTGGTAACATGGAGCTCTCGTTCATAACATCCAACCCCGGAAAGGTCAAAGAAGCCAGAAAGTACTTGGAACCCCTTGGTGTGAACGTTAGACAGGTGAACTTCGGGTATCCTGAGATACAGGCGGATACTCTCGAAGAGGTAGCGGAGTACGGAGTGAAATGGCTCAGTGAGCGCATTGAGGGACCGTTTTTCCTCGATGATTCCGGCCTTTTCATAGAGTCTCTAATGGGATTCCCCGGCGTTTATTCAGCGTACGTCTACAAGACCTTGGGCATAGAGGGGATTCTAAAACTCCTCGAGGGCGTGACGGACAGGAGGGCGTATTTCAAGAGCGTCATTGCATACTGGGATGGGAAGGTTCACATCTTCACAGGAACGGTTGAAGGAGAGATAACCACTGAACCCATTGGGAGTGACGGGTTTGGGTTCGACCCCATATTCAGACCGTCAGGTTTCGAGAAAACTTTCGCCGAGATGACAACTGAAGAGAAGAACAGGATATCCCACCGGGGACGGGCTCTTGAGGCCTTCGCTAAATGGCTAAAAGAAAACCTTAAATAATGTACAATCATCAAACTCAGATATCAGTTCTGTATATCTGACGACACTGTGGGGGACGAAGAAGATGCAGGGGCAGCTGGATGATATAGACCTCCGTCTGCTTGAGGAGCTCCGTGAGAACTCGAGGGAGAACATAGCGACGCTGAGCAAAAAGCTCGGGATACCGAGGACTACCGTTCACTACAGGATAAAAAAACTGGTGGACGAGGGGATTATAGAGAAATTCACGATAAAACCTGACTACAAAAAGCTCGACCTTGGAACCACAGCATTTATTCTGGCAAGGTACGACCCAGAGTCGGGCATAAACCAGCGTGAGGTGGCAAAAAAAGTCGCGGCCCTGGATGGAGTTTACGAGGTTCACATAATAACGGGTGAATGGGACCTCCTGATAAAGGTCAGGGCAAGTAACTCTGAGGAGATTGGTCACATTGTCATAGACAAGCTGAGGGAGATAAAGGGACTGGGGCAGACCGTGACAATGGTGTCGTTCGTGTCCGTGAAGGAAGAGATCTGACGAATTTGGGCGATGATTGGCGTTCTCCTTTCTGATGGATGATGATGCGAGGTTAGATGAGCCCACATTCGAAAGATTTATAAGCTCTCCACTGGAACGCTCAGCAGTGGCCGGAAAAAACCGCCTTTCTTGGAGGTGTTTGCAGTGGAGATGAAGTTTGAGGTACCGGTATGCACATCATGCGGAAAGGAGATAACCCCAAGGGAGCACGCAACCCACTTCGTCTGCCCGAACTGCGGGGAGGAGGTCATCTGGCGCTGCGAATCCTGCAGGGTCTTAGCGGTCCCGTACAAGTGCCCCAAGTGCGGATGGGAAGGGCCGTGAACTGGAGGTGAAGGATATGAGCGACTTCAACCTAGTTGGTGTTATCAAGGTCATGCCGACGGATCCGGACGTCAACCTCGATGAGCTCGAGGAGAAGCTCAAGGCAGCCATCCCTGAGAAGTACGGCCTGGCAAAGGTCGAGAGGGAGCCGATTGCCTTCGGTCTCGTCGCCCTCAAGTTCTACGTCCTCGGAAGGGACGAGGAGGGCTACTCCTACGACGCCGTTGCCGACCTCTTCCGCGGGGTCGAGAACGTCGAGAGCGCCGAAGTAGAGACCGTTTCGAGGATTTGAGGATCCCGTCAATTCTCTTCCATTTTTGTCAGCAAGGATCGAAAAATTTTTCTAACTTTTTGACTACGGCCATTAGCCATGAGAGTCGTTGAAGTTCTCAACCTCCGAAAAAGCTACCCCAAAAAGATCCCGCTTCCCTTCAGAAGGGTCGAATGGGTGGAGGCGGTAAAGGGGATAACCTTCAGCGTCAAGAGGGGAGAACTCTTCGGCCTTCTCGGACCCAATGGGGCAGGGAAAACAACCACTATAAAGATACTAACCACCCTCCTCGAACCCAGTGGCGGGGAGGCGAGAGTACTCGGACACGACGTCGTAAAAGAGGCCAGGGAAGTGAGGAGACACATAAACCTGGTCGCCGAGGGGGAGAGAACCCTCTACTGGCGGTTATCGGCCTACGAAAACCTCAAGTACTTCGCCAGTATCTACCACGTCCCCAAGGGGGAGGCCGAGAATAGAATAAACGAACTCCTCAAACTGGTCGGCCTCTGGGAGCGAAGGAACGATCTCGTGATGGGCTTTTCAAGGGGAATGAAGCAGAGACTGGCCATAGCGAAGGCCCTCATAAACGACCCGGAGGTTCTCTTTCTCGATGAACCAACGCTAGGCCTCGACGTCCAGAGCACCATCTTCGTCAGGGACTTCGTTAAAAGCCTCGTCAAGGAAGAGGGCAAAACAGTAATGCTGACCACCCACTACATGGTCGAGGCGGAAAAGCTCTGCGACAGGATAGCGATAATCGACCACGGGAAGATAATCGCAATGGACACTCCCCAGAACCTTAAAAAGCTCGTCAGGGACGAAGAGGCCGTTGAGATCAGGGTCAAGGATTTCAGGCCTGAGAAAGTCAAGGAGGTAGACGAGAGGCTCGCAGTGGTGGAGGAGGAGTCAGAGAAAGGGACGCTGATCCTGAGGGGAAGTATCGGCGAGGAAGACCTTCCAAAGGTGGTGGAGCGCCTGATAAGGGCCGGGGCCAGGATCCTCTCGGTTAAGAAGGAGGAACCGACCCTAGAGGACGTTTTCATAAAACTCACAGGAAGGGCGCTGAGGGATTGATATGGCCCTGATGGCTGTGGTTGGAAAGGAGTTCAGGATGTTCTTCAGGTATCCCCTCAGAGTGGTGAGCTCGCTGATAGTCGGCCTCGTCTTTCTCCTCCAGTTCATCTACTTCGGGCAGGCCGTCCTAGGGGGTAGGTACTCGGCCCTTCTCCAGAGCTCGACCGGCGTCGGGGACTACCCGACCTACGCCCTCATCGGCTACGTCCTCTGGTGGGTCTCCGTCTCCCCAATGGAGGCGTCGGTGTGGGGCGTAAGGAGGGAGCTCCAGAGGGACACCCTTGAGAGCAACGTGGTCTCTCCGATGAGCCTGGTGGAGATGATCCTGGCGCTCTCCCTCAGCTGGATGCTCATGGATTCCGTGATAATGGCAATAGTGTTCGTTATGGGAACAGTTATCTTTGAGATACCCCTCTCCGGAGCCGTCGTTGTCAAGTCCCTGCCCGTTATCGGACTCTCCTTCCTCGCGTTCCTCGGCTTTGGTCTGGTCTTTGCGGGACTCGTGATGGTACTAAAGAACATAGGACCCTTCGCCCAGATATTCGAGTTCCTCATCCTGTTCCTTTCGGGGGCCTTCTTCCCGCTCTCAACGCTTCCGGAATGGGTAGTTGACCTCTCAAAAGCCCTCCCCCTCACCCACGCGGCCAGCGCCGTCAGAAAGGTCTTCGTGGGGATGCCCTATTCAGCAATAAAAGGCGAAATAGCGTGGTTACTCATCCTTTTACCCCTCTACTGGGCGGTGAGCTACCTCTCCTTCAGATGGGCTGAAAAAACGTCGAGGATGATAGGCTATGGCGGTTACTGAGGAGCTTGGGGCCCTCATGGGGGTTGCCAGGAAGAGCTGGAAGGTGTTCCTCAGCTACAAGGTCTGGTTCATCAGCGACATACTTACCGGTTTCTTCTTCGTGGGCAACGCCCTCCTGATTGGAATCGGCCTCACGGGAAGGAGGTACTCTCAGTCCCTAGCTGAGATGACCGGCTATTCCGACTACATCCTCTTTGCAGTTCTGGGCTTCATGGTTCTCGGCTTCGCGATGAGTTTCCTCAGCGGCTTTGTGTGGAGTGTGGTGGATGAACTCTACACCGGAACCCTTGAGTATTCCTTCGCCGCGCCCATGAGGAGGATAACATTCTTCCTCGGCAACATAATGGTCAGGCTGATCCTCAATGGCCTGTATTTGGTGGTTTACATCCCCCTCTTCGTCCTGATCTTCGGGATAAAGCTCGATGCCCTCGCGTTTTTGAAGGGCCTGCTGGTTCTCCTCTTGGGCGTTCCGGGAATGATAGGCCTTGGTTTAGCCGCCGCAGGACTGGTGCTCTACCTCAAGGACCCCCGGCCCCTTCATAAGCATACTCGAGATGCTCCTCTTCGCCCTCAGCGGGGCGATGTACCCAGTAGGCATACTCCCAAGGCCCCTTCAGATCATGGCAGAGGGCCTTCCGTACGCCCCAACCACCGAGGCCCTGAGAAAGGTCGTCGCATCGGGCTTTTCTGGGGCAGAAAGCCAGCTGCTATATCTCGCCTTCGTGTCGCTTTCCTACGTCCTCATAGGATACGCAGGCTACAGATGGAGCGAAAAGCAGGCTAGAACCGTCGGGCTCAAGAGTTACTGAAAAATCATAAGAAGGGAGAGGATCCTTCAGAGGCCTAGACCAAGGGTCAGCTTCGGCCTCTTCCACTCGTCGAGTATAGCCTTTAAGTCCTCGTTCTCAACTTTGGAGTAGAGCTCGTCAAAGCGCTTCTTGGCCTCCTCATCTCCAGCCTTCCATTTGGCGAGTTCCGCGATGGCCCTGAAAAAGTGGGCGGTGTCATCTTCGAAGAGCTCTGCAAAGGCCTCCATGTTCTTCGCTACGGTCTCGTAGGAGCCCTCGTTGAAGAGTCCCTCTATGAAGTCGGTGAGGGTCTCGAAGACGAGCTCGAATATCTCGTCGTTGACATCTATCGCCTTAACCAGGGCATCGCGGAGGGCCTTGAATGCTTTTCCGTAATCGTTCCTTCCAGCCCAGATTTCAGCCTCTATTAGTCTGGCGTTTATCTCTATCTCGTCGTCCCGTGGGTTCCTGAGGACTTCCTTTATGAGTGTTTCTGCCTCGTCGTATTCGCCCAGCTCGTACTTGAAGTGAGCCAAATCAAGGAGGCTTATGAGACCGTTCTTCTCGTCTTTTATCCTCTCAAAAATCTCTCTGGCCCGGGTCATGAGCTCTATTGCCTTTTCCGTCTCTCCAAGCTCGTCGTAGTTAACCGCGAGGTTGGCCAGAGTCAGACCTATCTCCTTCTCGTTCTTCAGGACGTTCTCCTCGTGCTCAAGAAGCTTCTCATAGGTCTCAACTGCCTTATCAGCCATTCCGTAGCCCTCGTAAGCGTCGGCGAGGTAATAAAGCGCGGTCGCGTACTCCTCGGGATCGTCCTTCTTCATCTCAACGAGCCTCTTGTAGAGCTCTATTCCCTCATCTGGCTCGTCGAGGTGTGCGTAGAGGTGCCCAATTTCTCCTGCGAGCTCGTAGGGGTCCTCGCACTCAACGACAACCTCCTTCAGCCTCTTGAGTTCCGCTTTGAGCTCCTCCTCATCATCTATGGAGTCCATGTAATCGTCAAACAGTTCAAGGAGCCTCTCGCAGTTCTTCTCGGCGAGGGCATTCTCCCAATCGGCCTTAACCTCACTCATTTTCGTATCACCGGGCCTTATCTTGGTTGAGAGGTTAAAAAGGTATGCTACTCACGTTCGAAACATTTTATTGGAAAACTCCCATTATTTTTGAATAAATGACAAAATCCTGGCGTATTTTGTTTAGGTTGGATGTCTCCTCGGCGTTTTTGATTTGAAAAAATGTCAGCAATTAAGCGACTTGTATGGATAATTTATCCATAAGATGAACGATTCCTGAAGAAGTGACCACAGATACAGGGACAACCGTTATTAACTCCTCTCCCCTTCATTCTACTTGGATAAATTATCCAGGTGTTAAAAATGGAGGCCGTGAAGAAGGATGTGATTCAGGAATACGCTAGTTGGGAAAGTCTTGACGTACTTGAAAACGCCAACCGCTATCCGGGTCCAACCGGATTTTTCGCCTATGTCATGGAGGAAGCCCTGAAAGAGAGCATAGCCTTAGTTCCAGAGGAAGGGAGAAATGCGCACTTCTCCAGAGACATCTACATCCACAAGCTCCCGTACAGCCTTTACATACCCTACTGCTCGGGCCACAGCACCTCAAGGCTGCTCCAAAAAGGATTGAGAACGCCGACGATAACTTCAAGGCCGGCCAGGCACTTCGACACCTACGTTGACCACATAGCGAACTACCTGATAACCATGCAGCACTACTTCAGCGGGGCCCAGGCTCTCTCAAGTGTCGAGTGGTACGCAGGGCCTTTCATAAGAAAGGACGGCCTTAACAGGGAGAAGATACGCCAGCACGTCCAGAGGCTAGTTTACAACCTCAACTACCCAAGCAGGGTTGGGATGCAGACACCGTTTACAAACTTTACAGTGACCCTTGATGCCCCTAAGGAGATGCTCACAGGAGATATGGCGGTTTATGATGGGAAGGAAGTAGGACCGCTCGGAGATTACGAGAGGGAAGCCAGAGAGTTTTTCATGGCTTTAATTGATGTTCTCAGAGAGGGCGATGCGAAGGGCCAGCCCTTCACCTTCCCGATACCAACAATAATGGGAACCGCAAAGATGCTCTGGGACGATCCAGAGGTGTTCGAGGCCGTTTTCTCGACAGCTGCAAAGAGGGGGAGCTTCTACTGGCTTAACACGAACGTCGTTGACCCCGATGCAAGCTACTCGATGTGCTGCAGGATAAACATAGACAAGAGGGAGTTCGCCTTCGCCTTCAGCGCTTCCTCTAAGAGCACTGAGGAAGAGGCGATGGAGAGGCTTGAGAGACAGCGCTTTGGCGGTCTCTGGGCGATGCCCGACGTAACGGGTTCGGTAAACGTCACGACCGTGAACCTGCCAAGGCTCGCGCTGAAGGCGGGGGACGACGATAGGTTCTGGGAGGAGTACTCCAGAATCCTCGAAACCGTCAGGAAAACTACCGACTGGTTCAGGGATAGGTACGTGAAGCTGCTGGCGGACTACCGCGAGATGTACAGCATGATACACACCTACCTTGAGGAGTTCCCGTCGAGCCACTTCAACACCATCGGAATCCTCGGCCTCCCGGAGGCGGCAGCTATATACCTCAACGAGCCTGATCTGTGGAAGGAAGGCTCAAGGTCGGAGTGGAAGAAGGCTGCGAAGCTGATGAAGAGGATGGTCGAGTTCGCTGTTGAAAAAGCCAGGGAGTGGATGAGGAATAGCGGAACCCCATGGAACGTTGAGGAAGTCCCTGGAGAGAGCGCCGCTGCAAAGCTCGCCATCAAGGACCTGCGCGAGTTCCCAGAGCTGAAGGGGTACCTCGATGACCCTGAGAACCCGATATACTCAACGAGCATCGCCCCCTACTACGGGCCGATTGAGCTCGCCGACAGGATAAGGATCGAAGAGGAGGTTCAGGGAAGTTTCACAGGTGGGGTCATGATGCACATATTCCTCGGGGAGGAGCCCGATCCAGAAGCGCTGGCAAAACTCACAAAGAGGCTTCTGAGGACGAAGCTCGTCTACTGGAGTTACACCCCCGCAATAACCGTCTGCAATGCCTGTGGAAGGTCTTCAACGGGACTCCACATGGCTTGCCCCTACTGCGGAAGCGAAGACGTTGAGATCTGGAGTAGGATCATTGGCTACTATCGCCCGCTCAAGAACTGGAACCCCTACAGAAAGAAGGAGTTCTGGAGCAGGAGACACTACTCTTCATGATTTCCTTATTCCTTTTTGGAGGTGATTCAATGCTCACAAGTGGCTGGAAGACCGTCAGCATGGTCGATGTACAAGGAAAGGTGACCTTTACCCTCTGGCTCTGCGGCTGCAATCTGAAGTGCCCATTCTGCCACAACTGGCAGATAGCGGAAGGCAGGGACTGCTTCCCCCTCGATAGAGAGGCATTACTCGATGAGCTATCCTCAAGCTCATTCCTCGTGGACTATTTCCACATAACCGGCGGCGAGCCCATGATGCAGTGGGCTGAGCTCTCATCCCTGCTCACAGAATCCCAGGGATTTCTCCCGATCAGCCTGAACACTAACCTCACCATTGTAGGTCCCATGGAGAAACTCCTAAAGGACGAACTGATTTCACACATAGCAACCGACCTGAAGGCCCCACCCCAGGAGCTCTATGGACTTCCCCCAGAAGCTTCAAAGCGCCTCTGGGAGCTTTTCCTCAGGGGTCTCGACTTGGTTTCGGATTATGGTATCCCCTTGGAGCTCAGAATACCAGTGGCCAGAGGGTTCGAGCAGTGGCCGTGGATAGAAGAAGGACTGAAACATGTAAGAACGGACTTTTACGTTGTCCTTAACCCTCTGGTGGGCGCACCTTTAACCAGCCCAAGGGATAGTGCATGGTGCTCGGAGCACTGCTGGCCGGGAGGAGAGGTAGAAAAGCTCAAGGAAAGACTAACAGAAGTTGGGATTAACGTCTACGTGAACGACTTCTCAGGATAGTGCATCTACCGAAAACTTTATAAATAACACAAAAGAACAATGGAGCGGAAGCACTAATTGTAACTAAAACATATCCTCCCCCTGAAAAATATGAAAAGGGAGGTGATGAGGGATGGCCCAGCTCGCAGGCCAGCCCGTCGTTATTCTACCCGAAGGAACCCAGAGGTACGTCGGAAAAGACGCCCAGAGACTCAACATTCTGGCCGCAAGAATCATAGCCGAAACCGTTAGAACCACCCTCGGACCAAAGGGAATGGACAAAATGCTCGTCGACAGCCTCGGCGACATCGTCATCACCAACGACGGCGCCACAATTCTCGACGAGATGGACATCCAGCACCCTGCTGCTAAGATGATGGTTGAGGTTGCCAAGACCCAGGACAAGGAGGCCGGTGACGGTACTACTACTGCGGTTGTTATTGCTGGAGAACTCCTCAGGAAGGCGGAGGAGCTTCTTGACCAGAACATTCACCCGAGCATTATAGTTAAGGGTTACACCATGGCAGCGGAGAAAGCCCAGGAAATACTTGACGAGGTAGCTAAGGCCGTTGACATCGAAGACAAGAAGGCCCTCAAGAGGGCCGCTGTGACCGCCATAACCGGTAAGGCCGCTGAGGAGGAGAGGGAGTACCTCGCCGAGATAGCCGTTGAGGCCGTCAAGCAGGTCGCCGAGAAGGTTGACGGCCACTACAAGGTTGACATCGACAACATTAAGTTCGAGAAGAAAGAGGGCGGTGCCGTCAGTGACACCCAGCTCATCAGGGGTGTCGTCATAGACAAGGAGGTCGTCCACCCAGGCATGCCGAAGAGGGTCGAGGGAGCTAAGATAGCACTCATCAACGAGGCCCTTGAGGTCAAGGAGACCGAGACCGACGCCGAGATTAGGATCACCAGCCCAGACCAGCTCCAGGCATTCCTTGAGCAGGAGGAGAAAATGCTCAAGGAGATGGTTGACAAGATCAAGGAGGTTGGAGCCAGCGTCGTTTTTGTCCAGAAGGGCATCGATGATTTAGCACAGCACTACCTCGCCAAGTACGGCATAATGGCCGTCAGGCGCGTCAAGAAGAGCGATATGGAGAAGCTCTCCAAGGCCACTGGCGCCAAGATCGTCACCAACGTTAAGGACCTTACTCCAGAAGACCTCGGTGAGGCCGAGCTCGTCGAGGAGAGGAAGG